>JAQUNB010000024.1 GCA_028717825.1 Candidatus Omnitrophota bacterium | reverse complement strand
CTTTCTGGTCAAGACGGATGATACCTTTTAAAAAATCCGTATTTGGTTCCCATCCAACAAAAATAAAAACACCGTCACAGCTCACCGAGCCCTTTTCTCCGGTCTTTAAGTTCTTTACGGCAACGCCTTCCACTTTATCTTTACCTATTATCCCTTCCACTATATTTTCGCCGATAAATTCGGTTTTATTATTGGCAAAGAACCTTTCCTGATATATTTTTGCCGCACGTAGTTTGTCGCGCCTATGGATCAGCGTAACCCTTTTTCCGAAACGCGTCAGATATAACGCCTCTTCTACCGCGGCGTCACCTCCACCGACGACAACGATATTTTTCTCTTTAAAGAACGCGCCGTCGCATGTCGCGCAATACGAAACACCTTTTCCGATAAGCTCTTTCTCCCCGGGCACGTCCAATTGTTTCGAGTGCGCGCCGCTTGCGACGATAACAGCCTGCGCTTCATAAACACCGTTCTCATCCTCGACACGCCAAAACTTTTTACCGCTGTCGGTCCGCAGAAAAAGTTTTTTCACCGTTCCCTGAGTGAACTTTGTTCCGAAGGATTCCGCTTGGCGCTTCATTGCAAACACCAGATCTATCCCTGTCATCTTTTCGATCCCCGGATAGTTCTCGATCACCTCGGTCATTGTCGCCTGACCCATGATCGATAAACTTTCGATAACAAGCGTTATCATCCTTGACCGCGCCGCGTAGATCCCCGCCGCGAACCCCGCAGGCCCGCCTCCGATTATGATAATGTCAAATTTTTTGTCTTTCATAACGCTTTTCCCCTTCACTGTCATGCCCGCGCAAACGGACATCTAATTTAGTTATCAGAGTTGTATAACGTACCCGCCCTTTACGGGGACAAAATTATTTTGATAACGGCTTTTGAACATCCTGCGAACTTTTTCACCCGCGCAATGCGTGGGCCCGACTTTCTCGACGCCTATCCGGACAAAATCAGCTATGATCTTTCGCAGTTCGTCTCTGTCTTTACCTTCTAGATGATACCCGCCAAACACCATATAAAACTTTTTGATCTTCAATTCTTTTTTTATCGCCTCGAGCATATTCACTATCCCCGGGTGCGCGCAGCCGGTAATGACCGAAACGCCTTTCTCGCCCTTAATGATCAGCGCGTGCTCAGCCATCTGCTTATCTTTATATTCGAAAGTAAATTCACGCGTCACAAAGATCTTCTTTGCCACTTTCATGGTGTGATCGACCGGAACGATCGCGCCTCCGGATTCCTTCACACACGTTTTGAATGTATCACTGAAAGAGGAACCGGCATAGACCTTTAGAGCGTTTTTTCTGCGCAAAAGCTCCCATAGCCCTTCCGTGTGGTCCCAGTGATCATGTGATATAACGACACTTTCGATATCTTTAGCGGAAACCATCATCCGGTCCATGTTCTCAACCAGACCGTTCAGGTCCCCGCCCGTGTCAAATAGAACTTTTTGATCGACGAGACACGCAAACCCGTGCCCGGCAAGAAGCCCCGGTTTCGCTTTATGATCGTACAACACTTTTACATACATAGATCCTCTGTTCTGTTTTCTGTCCACTATGGCCGCATATTCCTAGTGTGAATCTAATTCTCAGCCCGTCATCCCCGCGAAAGCGGGGATCCAATAAAAATTTAATTATTCTGGATTCCGGATTCCGCCTTCGGCGAATCCGGAATGACGTACAGGTATTCTACTAATCCCGCTCGCCGAATATCCGAGTACCGATCCGGACAACGTTCGCGCCTTCTTCTATAGCGACTTTATACGAATTGGTCATCCCCATCGATAAATACCGCATTTCAACATTCGCGAGATGCGCCTTTTTCAATATGTCAAAAATCTTTTTTGTCTCCTTAAAGAACGGCCGTGCTTCTTCAGGGTCTCCCGAGAACGGCCCCATGGTCATTAGGCCTTTTACCGATATATTACTTAATCCTGAAATGGTTTTAACGAATTCTAAGACTTTCTCCGGAAAAACACCGGACTTTTGCGCTTCGCGCCCGCTATTAACCTCTACCAGAACCGGCATTACTTTTCCAATGTTCGCGCAATTTCTGTTCAGCGCTTCCGCCGTCGTTACGTCGTCCAGAGTTTCGATCATGTCAAATAGTTCGGCCGCTTTTTTTACTTTATTTTTCTGGAGGTGTCCGATAAAATGCCACCTTACTCCGTGCCCGATCTCTTTTAACGCGGCCTCCGCTTCCTGAATATAATTCTCGCCTATCACTTTTACACCGGCAGACACCGCTTCCAGTATCTCTTCTGTGGACCTTGCTTTAGCGGCAGCGACCAGCTCAACATCCGCCGGCAAGACCGCCAAAAGTTCTTTCACATTGTTAGTAATAACGGTATTTTTCATTCTGTAGTGATCTTCTGCGGCTTTTTATCTTTGCTGTGGTCCTTTGCTTTGCGGATCTTTTTCATCTCGGCAATCTTATTACGTTTTTTAAGCCGGTTATAAATATTTATCCAAACACAATCAATACTTTCGTCGACCTCGCACTTGCCGTTCTTTACCCCGCCGCACGGACCGTTGACTAGGCCTTTGGGGCAATGCGTTATTGGGCAAATACCGCCGGTGATCGCCAACATACAATCGCCGCACAATGAACATTTTTGAGCGAATTCAGACCCTTTAAGTGAAGCCGCCTTAAGCTCTCCCTGAAAAAGCGTATCGTTACACGGAATTACTTCTATTGAATCAGCGATCTCGCTTATCGCTTGCGTTCCACCACCGCAGGCGAGACAAAGAATGGCGTCAGTTTTACTAATAGCCGCGGCGTTCTCACGCAAGAATTTTCTGACGGCTAGTGCGCTGCACGCCGGATCCAACACGACCCATCCGGTCACTTCTTTGTTGTTATTTTTCAAAAATTCCGCCATTTTCTTTACTTGCTCCGACCCGCCTGTCTTGCAGGTCGTCGCGCAGAGTTCACAGCCCACAAGAAAAAGCCCGTTTTTCCCTTTTATGTACTCCATGATCTCCGGTATGGGTTTTTGTCTGGTGATTATCATAACATGCTCCTAGCCGGTCTTTTACTTCCCGCTTTTCAAGAGAGAAATGACCGTATCCAATTTTACGGATATATTTTTCAGGATCTCCGTTTGTTCACGCAGCGCGCGGTCCTGCCTGTCCTGCATCTGTTTAGCCTGATCGGCTATCTTTGCCATATCCCCTAACTTATTTAGATCAAACATTTCTATCCTTTCGTATACTTTAAGCGTTAAATTAAGCGTGGCTCAATTATACAACAAGGATTCATCCAATTCAAACCCTTTAGGTAAATAGATAACGTAACAAACCGTGATGGCTTCCTGCTGACAGACCCCGTAGAAAGCCAGTGCAGATATTTTGCACTATCACCCGAAGTCGAACATGATTATTATGGGAGGGAGCGGTTCAAACTGTTCCTACGGGATGTATTAACCGATTTGTAGGGAACAGGCATGCCTTTTCCCTACATTACACAATACAACATTCCTCACAATGTCTATGGGTGTCCTCCGGATTACAGTGCTTGATAAACTTTCTCAAGCGCTTTAAACTGTTCGGAGACTTCGGTCCAATTAGAGGGCTGTATTTTTGGAAGATACAAGGTCAATTTGCCGGAGAGTACCAATAGATCACTCTTGGTTTTTGCCGCTGCGATAGGTTTTAAGACCTTTTCGACTATTTCTTGGATATTAGCCTCGGTTATCTCTTCGTTAATATTAAGTAGAATTATCCTTGCCAGAGATTCAAGGTCAAATTTCACCGAACCATTTTGGCTTCTCTTGATCAGGTCGTTCAGCTTAAGGCTCATGACCAGAAACCCAAGCGGCGTAACACCGCAAAGACTGTCGCTCGGGATATTCAGGTTCCAGACCAAAAAATTTTCTTTTAACTTGTTATAATTTTCCGATTCACTTTTCGCGATCTCCTCATCGATATATATAAACGTATTTGTCCAATCCCGATTTTGCAATTTGCCTGCCCTTACGATCGCCTCTTCTACTGTCTCCACATAAATTACCTTTGATAACCGTTTATGAGAAACTACCCTTCCCGCTAAATTCGACAGATTCGTCATGTTAATCTTCCCTATTCCTTCAAGCGCTTTTAACCGATCTTTCTCGTTAAGGACCACGATAGCTGTCACATCCGATTTTTCCAGATCTCTTATATTATTAAGTTCCTGCTCCATCGCACTTGCCGATTTTTCTTGATCGTTTTTGTTTTCGTTTATCGGTATGTTTTTATCGGGTTTTCCGATATTAATAGTGCCTTCTGTTTTTATTACCACATTATTTGCGAGCTCCGCCTGCAAGTTTTGGGGGCCGGGACCTTCTGCCGGAGTCTGTGAAACATCCATTGCGGCCTGAGGCGTAACAGGAACATCATGCTGAGTCTCTGTTACCGGCGGCACTTGTTCTTCACTCATGCTGTCTGCCGGTTCCGCTGGAGTCACTATTGTCTTTTCAGGTCCCGCGCCTGCCGCTTCTTGAGTATTATCCTCCTTCGGCTCCTTCACAGGACGGCCGTGGCTATCATCACCGAAATAAACAATATACCCCACCGCCGCGAATATGATCAATAAACCGCTCAAGGCCTCCCCTAGTGGGAACCCGGAAGATACCAGCGTGTTAGCCGTTTGCATAGTACTCGCTAGGGCGTCGGTATAAAAGGACCAAACTCCGGCGAAAACACCCACCAACATTAGTATTGACACCAACTTACCCGCCCCACCCCGGGCGACTGTTTTCATAAAGTGATTAACCTTGAACGGCAGAGCTCGTATCATGCTCGAATACGATTGTGTTCTAAAGAACCTTGGGGACGCCACCCCTTTGTTCCAAAAGAACGGAACAACCCCATTGCGCGACAACGCACGCACCACATCATCCTTATTGTCATTCTGAATGCCCACACAAAATACCTGCGCGCTATGCTTTTTTAGTCTCTGCAATTTGTCTAGATTTTTCATGACGCTGTCATTTGCGTCTTCCGCGAAAATACTGCCGGCAAGCAATGCTCTGCGACGATTCTGTTCCAGCGTATAAAACACAAGATCCGTGTGCACCTTAACATTTGCTGCCTCTTCATATCTGGCTCTTAATACATTAAATAGATTTCGTAGCCCCGCACCTCTGATATTGAACCGGTTGCCATAAAAATTTGCTTCTTCTTTAATGCTCCCATCCGGCATAATAAAAATAAGCCCCCGTAACGAAAAAAGATTTTTCTGGTGTACCCTCCTCTTGTCATACATCACAATGAGCGACTTGACCAGATCTTCAACCCACACATCCTCATTTTTACTGTCATTTATTAAGCGCATATCGATAAGTATACTTGCGGGAGAAGTTACATCCTTTTCAAAAACCTTTACCATAGGTTTTCCGCTCCGGACGGTTGCATAAGCATCAATATTTCTAGCATCATCTCCGTCGGCATATTCTCTCAGCTCATAAAAATCGCCATTATCGCCGGGCCGCATAACCGAACTGCCGTTTGGATTTGATACGAACTTACGGCGATTATCTACACGCAATACCATGCCCGTTTTTAATTCATCGATCATTTTTCTTTTAAACTGTTCGAAGTTTCTTTGTCCGGGCACCTGATCACTCACAATTGGAGTATTTTTATCCAGATATTTATCCACCGTTTCTCTTAAGGCGCGGTAAATATCCTGATGAGAAGTTTGAGCGTCGATCGACTCCACAAGTCTCAGTAGATCCCTGTTCATAGACTGACGCTGGCGCATATCCAACGTGTCCCAAACAACAGCAAGAGAACCCAAGGGAACCAAATTAGCCAGCCTTTTGAATATATTTCTTTTTTTGCCGGGCGCCTCGACGGCGACGCAAAGCATGATATCGAAAAGAGCTCTCTGGTTATCCGGAAGGCTCGCCCTAAATATGTTCATTCGCGCCCTTTGCCCGTGATCTAAAGGTTTTCCTCTCAGTTGGAGTATCGCATCGAGTAAACTTTCGCCGATATCCGCCCTTTTACCTTTGAACCAAAATGCCTTTTCTCGCATTTTTCTAATCGTTTTTTTGGCCGAGCCCCCTACTATCAGGTCTTTTTTTCTCATCGCGTCCGAACCATAACTTAACAAGAACGCTATGATCCCGACCATAAGAAGCACCGCCGGCGCGTTATGCGAAAATTCTTTCCAAAAATCTCCCCAAATAGTCGCGGGTACTTCCGCCCCTTCATAATCATCACCGAGAATTTCCAAAAGTTTTTTATTCGTCTCGTTCCATGATTTCAGGTTTGCGCACATCTTATTATATTCGTCGATATATGACTTACTGTCGGCGAGTATCTCACCGAGAACCGCATACTTGAGCTTAAGATATTCCGGGCTCAATCTAAATAAACGGGTCAGTATCCATAAGGGGTTTGAACGACTCTCTTTTGAGATCTCCACATCGAAATATAGGGACTCATCTCCCGTTAATCCCCGCAATGTATAAAAAACTTTTTCAAGGGTTGCTCCGGCATTATCGTCAAACTTTTTCAATCTTACGCCGCGTTCATCCACTATTACAACATCCGCGATCTCTTTAAGTGTTAAGACGACCTTATCCCCCGAAGTTTTTCGTTTGTGATCGTCGCGTGAGACAGAACCCATTGATATCAATTCGACTAAACGGTGCACCTTCTCTACTTTTTTACAGAACAATAACACGGCCCCGTCGCTCTCTCCTGCTCTTTTGTAGGCTTTCAACAAAAGTTGATTTAGCCCGGCTATCTCTTTTTGAAAATTGCCGTTAAAAGAATCTGGCCACATGAACTTGATATAATCGGAATATTTCTCAGGAAGCCCAAATTCGTCTCGGTAATGCCGCAAATAGTTTTCGAACGGGTCTAACCCGATCTTTTCTATTATATCCATAGCATAGATCATGCGCATAGTCATTTTTCCGCTCTCCATAGCGTCTTTCTCGACATAGTCGTCAACAAACTCCACCAAAGCATCCACTATAAGATATTCATATTCTGTTCCCCTCAAACTATCAAATATCCCGGAGTTTATCATTGAATAAATGATACCCTCACAATAACTTATTTCTCTATGATGTTTTTTAATAAACTCAGCTAAGTCGCGCGGATCGATGCTCTGCGACGGCCCCGTGTTCTCGTCGTTATATATATTTCCTTTTTCCCGTAGAATTTTTAGTGTTTTTAAGAACTCCAAGAGTTGTTCCTTGCCTCTCTCGAAATTTTTATCGGCCACCCTGCTGATATACCTGAACTCGGCGTCGATGCGATGCGGCATAGACGAACGAGCCGTTTCGGAAGTAATGCCGTACTGATCAACTACACTCGCTAACCAATTTGTGCGCCATGGCCCTCTAAAATGCGTCTCGGACTCGATATTGCCGTATGGGGCTCTAACAGTAAAAAGGAGACTATCCGTGCCCGTTTCCAGAAGAGGGGCATTCTCGGGATAGACTGTTTTAATACCAACGCTGGACGGCTCCTTTTCTAGACTTTTCCCAAGGTAATCAGTTTTGTCGTCAGCTATACGAATTAACGAAACCACATTATCTAAAGGAAATTCAGCTCCTTCAACGTTCATTTCTTTAGCCATAGGGCCGCGCACCTTGAACATACGTGTTTGGGGATTTAATTCGATATACAGATCTACGTCATTGCCAGAGCCTAAGTATAACTGTCCATTCATCCCCGAACACATATACGCGAGACCATTCCGTGTCATTATAGGCATCGTGCCGGGATTGGCGGTGATCATCCCCCCTATTTCAGAGTGCTCTTGTATAAGCCCACTGTCCGCGTTCGGCAAGAGACTTACACCTTTAAAGTTTTGCACCCTCGCACTCCATGCAGAACTTATTCTGGAGCTACCGGATTCTGTTCCGACTGCATTTTCTGAAACAAAAATACCGGCATTGCTGACATCCGAAACAGGCCCAACAGGGAATTTCGGCAATAAACGCATATCCGGATCGCTACAACCATATTTAATTATTTTATCAAACCGCAAGTTCGCAACCACCCGACCAACCGCTGTTCCTATAAACTTCATGGTTCCGTCGCTATTTTCTACGCATGCCACCCACGTTCCGTCTGACAAAAATCTTGGATACTCTACAACTTTTTTAATGTCCTTATCCTGCGCAATTTGCCACTCGGCCTTCGGCCCTTGAAACAAAACATGTGATGACCACGCCGATAGCTTAGCCATCTCATTAGAGATCTCCCGTTTATGTGTACCATCAAAAACATCGAGCAGGATCAACCCTTGTTTGTATACACGACATATCCGGATCGGCTCAGTGTATACCTTTCCGGCCACCCCCAAGCTTTCCACTAAAGGCCCGACAAGCTTATACCCTTCCCCCTGCGGTTTTATCGCTATAACAAAATTGTCAACTGACACAGCTTGCCAGTCTATAATATCAGCTCCCCCCGTCCATTTATTTAGTTTTTCAGCTCCGGGGCCAACCGGCTTCAAACCTGCTAACTGTTGCAAATTTACCGCTATTGCTGAGGAAAATTTTAAAACGCCTATACCTGCCCAAGTCTTGTCAAAGAACAAGGGCGGCATTATTTCGATTACCATTGGGTCTTCGCAGAAAAATTTCCTATTAAACATACCGCAATACATGTATTCTTCTTCCGACGTTATTACGCGTGCCACCCATGAACCATCAGGCGTAATATCCACACCCAAAACACCGGAAATTTCCCTTTTCAACCCTTTCTTTTTAAAACCTTGTGCCATCGAACCGAAAAATTCGTTATCCAACACCGCAAGCCAATTGCCGTTTGCTGCCGTAAACAAATATTGGATGGATAAACACTCAGTCAAGGGGGTGTTTATTGCACCATATTGCAGATACCGTATCTCTCTATTTATGCCTTTTATCCTATTTCCCATTAGTGCCTCAGACCGTATATCCACCCCGCCCTTGTGCCCTTTGTGTATTATCACCCTCAATATACCACCGCGGTATTCTGTGATCTCTATATTCGGCTCCATAACAAATTTTTCACCGGTATAAATATCTGTCGCGATCTTTTTGACCAATTCTCCCTCTTTTGAGAAAACAGGCACCACAGTAAGGCTTTCCGTTCCCGGGTTTGTCCAACGGGTAATATATAAAGCTCCGGGAGGAGTTCCGGGCAGATCTTCTTGAAAGCTCCATCTACGTTCCGGGCTTTCGGCGAATATTTTTATTTTTTCATAGATCGAGTTTTTAACTGCCCGTGCCTCTTTCCCAAGTTCAGGAAAATACAATTCAATTTGATGCGCGAGAGCAAGCTTAAAATGACCTAATGCCATAAGTTGAGCACTGTTTTGAGCAGAGATTTCAGATCTTTCTAAGTCTTGAAGAATGCCCCTTGCGTAAACCGCCGTTTCATCTCTATGGGCCGCCATCTCGCGTATATTAAATTTTTCGATCTCGCCGTCGTAATATGCCCGCAAACTAAAGTAATGGTCTTTGCCGGCATTATCCGACACACTGATCACCTCATCTGTTTTTTCCTTGACTTTCTGAAGCGTCTCTTCAAGTTGCCGTTTTTCAGCGTCGAGCTCCGATAGTTCCCCCATCCCGGGCAACATGGAGGAGATATTCCGCGCTCGCTCTTTTATATACTCCATCTCTTCACGATAATCCGCGTCTGTTGCCGACACCCCATATAACGGCGACTTTTCTCCGACGTAAGCCGTGACTTCAAAGACACCTCCCGGTGTTATTAAGAACGCATGCCGCTGGCCGTTCTCAAATATCCCCATATTTTCGGAAAAATAGCCGCCGGCGAAAATAGCCGGAACATTAAGTTCATGCGCTAAAACTGCGCTAAGCCTGCTCGCGCTGTCGCACGTCACCGCGAAATATTTGAATTCAAATTTTAAAAAATCTCCTTCCGTTCCAAAATATTTTTTGAGTTCCGGATTAGTTGTGTAATAAAAGAGATGAAGGATCTCTTTGAGCGCTCCCCATCGTTGTTCGACCGGCAATTTTTTGGCGTTTTCGATGATTTTCACGATAGGTGCCGGCAGGCTCGCCCGCCAGTTAGTTTTGGCGGAACTATCAATTTGAGGAACAGGGACATCTCCCAGTTCACCCGGTATTGCGTCACGTAACATCAGT
>JAQUNB010000023.1 GCA_028717825.1 Candidatus Omnitrophota bacterium | reverse complement strand
AAGCACAAATGACAAATCAATGCCAAATGTCAAATACCAAAAACAAAAGTACAGGGTCTTACTTGGTTTTTGGTATTTGGATTTTGTTATTTGTCATTTAATTCTAACTGCCCTATGTTAAATACCATCTGCCGATCTATCGTTTCCATCGGCACTACATACCACATACTACATACTGAACTTGTTGTCGCCACCGGCACAATATACGATATACGACATACGATATACTAAAACCTGTCGTTTCCGTCCACAATCAGTACGCTCCCCGCCCCTTTAGAACCGCCGGTACAGTCCACCACAAGATCTTAAGGTCCAACCCGAACGACCAATTGTTGATGTACCACACGTCCCATTTTACCCATTTCCTAAAACTTAAAGCACTTCTTCCCCTCACCTGAGAAAGTCCGGTCATGCCGGGCCGTATCGCAAGCCTTGTCATGTGATCGAAATCATACTGCCGGACCTCATCTACCGTAGGAGGCCTAGGCCCAACTAAGCTCATATCTCCCTTAACGACATTTACAAGCTGCGGCAGTTCATCAAAGCTAAATTTTCTCAAGAACGCGCCTGTTGGAGTTACTCTGGGATCTTTTTTTATTTTAAAAATAACGCCGTCTTTTACTTCATTCTGGGCCAATAACTCCTCTTTTAAATTATCGGCTCCCACGATCATGGAACGGAACTTATACATATTAAAAATACGCCCCTTGAACCCTACCCTTTTTTGGACATAGAATACCGGCCCCTTTGAATCAAGCTTGATCAATACGGCTATCACTAAAAAAACAGGCAAAAGGATAATAAGCACAACAAGAGAGATAAAAAAATCAAAAAGTCTTTTCAAAAAATATTCTGTCGGATGCGGTTTTCTGCTCTTATAGGTCAACAGCGGCAATATCCCCAAATGATTAATTTCAGATACAGCCAAAGGCTCCTCGAAATCTTGCGGCACCACCCGCACAGCAAGGCTGTGCTCTTTTGCTTCTTTGATCAATTTGATAACGGCATCTATTTCAGAAGGAATGGTGATTATGATCTCATCTACAAAATATTTTTTAGCAACACGCGAAAAATCCGCAAGCGTCCCTACAACCGGGACCCCCAGCACCTCTCCCTTGACCGTATCGTCAAGAAACCCAACAACCCATAACCCCAGCCACGGAACCTTTTGTATTTCGCTAAGTGCGATGCTGCCAATTTTCCCCGCCCCTACTATAACTACATTGATATTATGCAACCCCTGGGCGATCATCCTTCTCAATATGATCCTTTTCACGGTTCGCCAAGCGCTCAAGGAGATAAATATCAGGATATTTGTCTCAACAAAAACCTCTCTTGAGAAAAATTTATACTGAGAGAAGAAAACAACGGCCCCTACGAGAACACCGGTATTTAAAACGCAGAAAAATACCCTTTCGATCTCTTTGGGTATACCTAAGCTCCTGTCGGTATAATAAAGGCCTCTCCTCTTAAGTGAAATCACCAAAAATATAGCCCAAAGGATAAAAGCGAACGAATAGTCACGAAAGAAGGGAAATATCGGACAGTTGAAAAGGTTGTGTAGCGAATTATATTTTAAAACATACGACGTATAGCAAGACAAAATGATAACTGCGACGTCGACAAAGATATAAAAAACATAAACTTTACGCAAAGGTCTTATCATATTATTTTTAACCTCTCGCACCTTAAACTCGGCCGTACTGAACAAATAATTACTTTAAAAAATCTTTCACGGAATCGATAATATAGGCCACTTGCTCATCTGTAAGCTCGGGATATACCGGCAAAGACACAACTTTTTCGCTAGCGTGCTCCGCGACGGGAAAACTGCCTATAGAATAATTCAGGTCTTTATAGCACGGTTGAAGGTGTAAAGGAACCGGATAATAAACACGTACCGAGATCTTTTTGTCCGCCATATACTCTACGAATTCATCCCGTTCGTCGATAGCTATCGTATATTGATGGTAGGTATGTTTATTACCCTTGCCGACCTCAGGTATTTTTATGCCTATTTTTGAAAATGCTTTATTATATTTCGAAGCTATCTCTCTCCGGCGTTCAAGCCATCCGTCAAGGTGTTTAAGTTTGACACGCACGATCGCCGCCTGAAGGCTATCCAGCCTCGAGTTATAACCGATCTCTTCATGTATATACAATTCTTGGCTTCCATGAACACGTAATTTTTTTATACGTTTTACTATATCGATGCCGTTAGAAACAACCATACCCCCGTCACCAAAGGCATTCAGGTTTTTACTTGGAAAAAAGCTAAAACATCCCGTTTCCCCGAAACTTCCGGCTTTTTTCCCGTTATACTCTGCGCCAATGGCCTGCGCACAATCTTCGACAACCCTCAAATTATATCTCTTAGCAATGCCCATGATCCTTTCCATATTCGCGCATTGGCCGTACAGATGCACAGGGATGATCGCCTTATACGCATTCCTTTTGGACGGATCTGACCTTTTAATAACTTCCTCTAACTTATCAGGGTCAATGTTATAGGTTGCCTGTTCTATATCAACGAATAAGGGCTTGGCGCCAAGTATCGAGATAGCCTCGCTTGTCGCGAAAAATGTAAAAGGTGTGGTTATAACAACATCGCCCTTACCAACACCCAAAGCCCGTAAAGCAAGTATAAGAGCATCTGTCCCGGAAGCCACTCCGGCAGCATGGGAAACTCCGCAATAAAGCGCCAGTTCTTTCTCAAGGTTCTCAACCTCGGGCGAGAGTATAAAATACTGGCTTTCTATCACTTTTTTTACCGCGACATCCAGCTCATTTTTTATCGACAGATATTGTTTCTTAAGATCTAATAATGGTATCTCCACAAGAGCTCCTTTTCATGTGTTTCTGTTTTTCCGGTTTAATCTTTATAATTTTTCTTGAACCATTCGATAGTTCTTCTCAGGCCCTCTTCCAGCGAAACCTTAGGTTCCCATTTTAGTTTTCGCTTCGCGAACGTTATATCGGGCCTTCTTACTTTAGGGTCATTGACGGGAAGATCTTTAAAAACGATCTTACTTTTGGATCCGGTCAATGCGATGATCTTCTGCGCAAACTCCAAAACGGTCATCTCCGCCGGGTTACCCAAGTTTATCGGTTCGTTCAGGTCCGAAGCCATTACCCTAACTATGCCTTCGACAAGATCCGACACATGGCAAAAACTCCTCGTCTGTGAACCATCGCCATAAACTGTCAAGGGTTGATCCTTTAATGCCTGATCGATAAAATTTGGAACTACCCTACCGTCGCGATGCCTCATCCTCTCGCCGTAAGTATTGAAAATACGTATGATCTTCGCGTCTACCCCATGATATCGATGATACGCGAGCGTCATGGCCTCGGCGAACCTTTTTGCTTCGTCATATACACCGCGCGGTCCCGTTGGATTAACGTTACCCCAATATGTTTCTGGCTGAGGATTTACAAGCGGATCGCCATAAACTTCCGAAGTAGATGCCAAAAGGAATTTAGCACCATATTTTTTCGCAACACCCAGAGTATTATGCGTACCTAAAGACCCCACTTTCAAAGTCTTAATAGGATGTTCCAGATAATCCACAGGGCTTGCGGGGGAAGCCAAATGCAGCACATAATCGATAACACCGTCTATCGCTATATATTTCGTAACATCGTATTTAATAAATTCGAAATTATCCCCACCTATGAGGTGAGCAATATTTTCTTGTCTGCCGGTTATCAGGTTGTCCATAACAACAACACTGTGTCCCAGCCCTAAAAGTTTTTCCGACAAGTGCGAGCCCACAAAACCCGCTCCTCCGGTAAGTAATATGCGCATGCTGTCTCCTTTTATGACCAATTTAAAAAAATATCTCTCTAACTGATTTAAAACTTGGCTCCGAACGACATCTTTTGCCTACTAATGAACTTAGAATTTATAATTTTTCACAAACCAATCAACCGTTTGTTTAAGGCCTTCATAAAAATCAAAACGCGGCTCGACCCCAAGAACCTTACGTAGACCGGTTATATCAGCATTTGTCCTTTGGACATCTCCGGGTCTTTTGGGCCCATATACTAATTCTATTTTTTTGCCGAGTATTTTCTTCAGGCCTTCCGCCACTTCAATGATGGAATATTCCTCTCCACAGGCGACGTTAAAGGCTCTACCTTCCGCCCCTTTAGCCTCGCAAGCCGCCAGATTCGCGTCAACGACATTAGCAACGTAAGTAAAATCCCGTGATTGTGTCCCGTCTCCGTCTATTACGCACGGCTTATCTTTAACAAGTACCGCGATGAATGCGGGAATAACAGCCGAATATTTTGATTCAGGATTTTGTCTCGGCCCGAACACGTTAAAGTACCTCAAAGAAACCGTATCAAGGCCCATGGTCTTGGTGAACATCCTGCAATAATACTCTGCCGCCAACTTACTAACAGCATAAGGAGAAATAGGATTCGGTGTATATGTTTCTTTCTGTGGAAAGATTTCGCAATCCCCATAGACAGAACTACTTGAGGCATAAACAAGCCTCTTAACCCCGGCTTCTTTAGCTTTCAACAGCAGGTTCAAAGTCCCGTTGACATTCACATCGTTAGTGATCGACGGCTGTTCTACGCTTCTGGCCACGCTCCTGAGTGCGGCCTGATGGATCACAAACTCAACGCCCTTCAGCGCTTTCTCAACATCTTTTTCTTTCCGTATGTCGCCTTTCTGGAACTCGATCTTCCCCTTGAACGGGGCTAGGTTCTCTTCTTTGCCCGTGGACAAATTATCCAGAACACGCACCGTTTTACCGCGCTTAACGATCTCTTCCACGATGTTCGACCCTATGAATCCTGCCCCGCCCGTAACTAAATATTTCATCTATTTAGCCTCCAGATTTAAACGCTTAAAGTTTGATGATATTTTTATTCCGGATACCTTTATTTTCAAATATATTTCTCGTATCGAATATCAACTTGGCATTTTTTGCTATGTTCTTATAATTTATGTCCGAATGATCCGTAACCACGATCACCAGATCCTGTTTCTTTATGATCGCCCCGGTAAGCTCAACTGACTCGCCCTTGATCCCATGAATATCGAGATACGGGATATATGGATCATAATATTTAAGTTTGCATTTCTTTCCTTTTAGGGCTTCTATAAGATCAAGCGCCGGTGACTCCCTAAGATCGTTTACATCTTTTTTATAAGTGACACCTATTATCAGCACATTCGCGTTCTGTATCCTCTTGCCTTTTGAGGCGAGTATCTTCTCTGCCCTGAGAGCGGTGTATTTCGGCATATCCCTGTTCACTGAGGCCGCAATGTCGATCATTTTAGTCTTAAAGCCTACTCTCCTCGCCTTCCATGATAAATACATGGGATCAGCGGGTATACAGTGTCCGCCTATCCCGGGTCCCGGATAAAAGGGCATAAATCCGAATGGTTTGCTTTTCGCCGCCTCTATAACTTCCCACACATCGATGCCAAGCCTATCGCATAAATTGGCAAACTCATTGATAAGCCCGATATTCACTATCCTGAAAGTATTTTCAAGTAGTTTTGTGACCTCCGCGGATTCTGGTGTGGACACACCGATAACCCGGTTAACCACGGACGAATATAAAAGTTTAACTAGTTCCGTTTCTTGTTTCGAAAACCCGCCTACCACTTTTGGTATGTTCGCGAACTGGTATTTTGGGTTACCCGGATCGATCCTTTCGGGAGAGAACGCCAGACAAAAATCTTTACCAAGTTTGAGCCTGCTTTTCTCCATCTCGGGCAGCATGATCTCGCGGGTTGTGCCCGGATAAGTAGTACTTTCCAACACCACAAGCTGCCCCGCTCTCATGTGTTTACGCAATGTTCGACTCGCGTTCACTATATACGATACATCCGGATCTTTTATTTTTCTTAAGGGTGTCGGAACACAAATAATAATACAATCGGCCTCATTGATCACTTTCGCGTCGCATGTCGGATAAAATCCTTTTTTAAGAGCCGCTTTTATATCTTTTGACGGAATATCATTGATATAGGAATGTCCTTT
Organism: Candidatus Omnitrophota bacterium; assembly: GCA_028717825.1. GTDB lineage: Bacteria > Omnitrophota > Gorgyraeia > Tantalellales > Tantalellaceae > JAQUNB01. The sequence goes on along the minus strand of JAQUNB010000023.1, from coordinate 4,356 downwards.
TTTCAACTTCTCTATACGGTTCGAAGCCAGATCGAACCCGTTAACTTTAAATCCCTTTTTACAGAATTCAAGAGCAATAGGAAGCCCTACATATCCCAGCCCGACCAACGTTATTACCGCCTTTTTGTTCTTTATCTTGTTTTTTAGATCCGTGTAAATATTCATTCTTTACTCCTAACCGTATGTGTTAACGTTAACATCCAAATTTATGTTTCCTTCCCCGAATTACCATTCTATTATCTCGGCTCTTTCCTTAAGAGGTCTCCACCAGTTCTTGTTTTTCGCATACCACTTGATCGTTTCTTCCAGCCTTTTGTCAAAATTTCCGCCGGTTTTCCATCCCAGTTTTTTTATCTTCGACGAATCAAGCGCGTATCTTCTGTCGTGGCCGGGCCTATCTTTGACATATTCGATGGAATCCTTGTCTTTATCCATCTTTTTTAAAATTTTTTCCGTCAGGTCATAATTCGCGAGCTGGGTTCCTCCCCCGATATTGTAGATCTCGCCTTCTTTGCCTTTTTGTATCACAAGGTCTATCGCCCGGCAATTATCTTCTACAAAAAGCCAATCCCTGACATTTTTCCCATCGCCATAAAGCGGGACTTTTTCATTGTTCAAAATATTCGTTATAAAAAGAGGAATAAGCTTTTCCGGATATTGGAACGGCCCAAAATTATTAGAGCTCCGGGTTATCACAACCGGCAGAGAATATGTATTAAAATATGAAAGAGCCAAAAGGTCCGCTGCGGCTTTCGACGCAGAATAGGGACTATTGGGAGAAAGAAGGTCTTTCTCTCCGGACAATCCGCGTTTAATACTTCCGTATACCTCGTCGGTCCCGATCTGTATGAATTTTTTGATCTTTGACGCTTTTGCCGTATCCAAGATCGTCTTAACGCCGCAGAAATTCGTCATCATAAAATCATTCGGATACTTTATCGACCTGTCAACATGACTCTCTGCGGCAAAATTCACGATCACTTCCGTTTTGCGAACAAGGCGCAAAACCAGTTTCTCATCGCAGATATCGCCTTTTACGAAAGTATAGCGCTCGTCACGCTCGAGTCCCTTCAAATTATCCGGGTTTCCGCAATAAGTAAGCTTATCAAGGTTCACGATACGGATATCTTTATACTTTTTCAGTATAAACCGGATAAAATTTGACCCGATAAAACCGCATCCGCCCGTTATAAGAAAGTTCATAAAGACCTTATCACCATTTTCAGATAAAATATCAAAATTACTTTGTGTTCAATGATAATTTTTTGTTTTTCTTATCCGCAACCAACTGATTCGCCTTTAAAAGCGAATCGAACGTCCCTGTATCCGTCCACCAGCCGTCCAAGACAGAATAAATGAGTTCACCTTTTTCATACATATTGTTCATATCCGCGCGACAGCAAAATTCGAAGCGGGTTTTTTGGATTTCTCGGGTATCTTCCCTTTAAGTTCAACCACACCGGCCCTCTCGAGGTCTTCAACTCTTTTATCATCATCCGCGCGGAGTATTTCCATCAAGCGCCCCCGCTCATCCGGAATAAGTTTTAACTGCTTTATTTTAACACCTTTAATCATTGTTCCCTCAAGACAAAAACGACTCTAATAAATCTTGTGAGATTATAGCATATAGCAAAATCGTCCGCAAGAAATAGTCTGCGAATTTGCAATATATATGTTAGCTTATAAATAATATGGATGGATTAGTGACTGACCACACTGGGGTGCAGCCTTCCGGGCTGATGCTTGACAAAGGACCTGTCCAGACCGATCTGTAGATCTGGGAACGCCTTGATCCTGAATACGACCCAAACGGTATAATCATCCTTGAAGAAATTGCTGCCGTCGACGTCATATACGAATTCGACTTCCCAGCAATGCAAGTCCCTTGTTATGGAGAACTGTTGCTCTTCTATGCTGCTTTCTTGGATATTTATCCTCTCGTATACGCCGAAACGCCATTTTTCGTTCATGATATAACCGATATCAAAGGTGAACTGATTACGCGAGTCAGGCAGTATTTTTTCATATCTGTATCCGAAACTCATACTGAAAAAGTCGGTCGGATATAAAGAAGCCTCGATATACCCCGAGGAAACCGATTGATACTTCGGATCTATTTCCATCTGGCTGTCGATGTAGAGCCAATTGTACGGCAGCATTTCAAGATCGAGTTTTACATCTCTGAAAGAATCATGCCCTTTATAGCTCAGGCTGTCTCTTTCAGTACGAAAAAGATAATCTCCGCTCGCTATGAACCGCACCAGATCGACCGGTTGAAGTTTTCCGTTAACATGACGTTTTGTTTGCAATTTATTTTCAAGCGCTAAATAAACACCGTTCTCTTTATCGATAGTATCGATGTCGTCCATCTGGAACAAATCCTCAGAATGTATATTCGGCGCATCGGTATGAAAATATCCTACCGAAGGCGCGACTATGTGACGCACCTTATTTATGTCCAGACCGAACGCGTTCGTATTCACATCATAAACCTTGTAAAAACGCGAAGAGACATCTACTCCGCTTTCAAAAATAGCCCTAACCTTGGGGTTCATCGACTTTTTGGTCCGGCTGTATACCAAACCGTCAACCGTACCATAGGGCGTTACTTTTACCGGCCCAAGATCCGCCACATAAGACAACGTATGCGAGGTGAAAAACCTGTTAACATATTCCGACGATTGACTGCCATAAGAGTATTTTTTTGCGAAAGCCGTCGCTTGGCTTTGAGATGTGTAGTAAAACGGCGTATTCCACAAGTTCTGGTTGGGTATATCCAATCTTAATTCCGGCAGCCTTTGCGTTACAGTATAGCAATCATCGAACCGAGCGTTCGCTAAAACACTAACTATGTAATTTTCCTTGGACGAGATAACAGAAGCATAATTCAAAGGTGTCGGATTGCTTTGTTCGTATTCGTTATAGAAATAATCTTTCAAAAAATATTGATCACTGTACTTATTGAACTCGACCATGCCGACCGTATCTTCTTCAAAATCTATGCGATGCAACCACTGAAATCTGTCGCGAAGCGCCGGGTCAACCTCATTATTGTCGCGAAAAGTGGACGGCGAATATGTGCCAAAACCGGTTTGCTCGGCAAAGTATGTCCTTACTTGGCCCTTACCCAACCCCGCTGTGCCAAAATCCGCGGCATCATAGTAAAGGTTGACACCTTCAGCAAAACCTTTTTTGCTTCTATAGTCAATCATAACATCGACTTTTGTGTTGCCTTTAATGTAAAAACGCCATGATGAGAGCATGAAATATCCCCATTCGGAACTTTGCCCGGGGATGAACTGGACTTTTGCCCTGCTTTGTATGAAAGGATGATAATAATATGGGAACCACAGAACCGGCACTTTATTCACATAGAAGACAACATCTTTAGCTATAACTTTTTCGTCCGGGAAGATACGTATTTCGGTAGCTTTCAGGCGATAATGCGGCTCATCGAGATCACAAGTGGTAAAGTATCCCTCTTTGAGAAGATATTCATTCTTGCCTACTTTACCGGCTTCTTTCGCATTGCCGAACCACGGGAACGCTTTTACCTCGCCACCTAATATCTCGCCCGTCTTGGCGGTAAAATCATATTTTATACGATCCCCGACAAGCGTACCTTCCGGCTGGGTTATAACTACGTTACCTTCGCAAACCGCTTGTTTTGTGCGAGTATTGACTTCTATTTTGTCGCAGTTAAGTTTCACGTCACCGTAGAGGATCGAGACATGCCCGTTGGCGACTATCCTACCTTCGGTCTCAAAATATTCGACTTCATCGCCGTTGACGGTTATAGGCTGGCCCGGTTTTAATTTTAAAACTTGTTCTTCGGCCTGAGCTTCATCAGAATAACAAGGATGTACCGAAAAAAACAGGGTCGAAAAAATCAATCCTGCAGCTAATATAAATATATTTCGTTTATTAAACATAATTTGTAGGAACAAGACCACTCGGGAAAATTTTTTAACAGTATATCATATATATTGCGGATAATGCAATCGAGATTGTTAAGAATTATTAAGCGGCGCAAACGGAATTTCGCCCTTTTCTCTTGGCCCGATATAAGGCAGCATCAGCTTTGTCGATCAAAACCTCAACGTTGTCACCGTCTTCAGGGTATGTCGACACTCCTATGCTTATGGTCATTTTTATTCCCTCGTCAAAAGCCTTGATTTGTTCCGCTTCTACCGACCTTCTTAACCTTTCCGCAACGGTAAGAGCAAACTCTTTCGCAGTTTCAGGAAGAACTACACAAAATTCCTCTCCCCCGTAACGTGCGATCATATCTACTTCACGGACGGATTTTTTCAACCTTTCGGATATTTTCTTCAGCACTGCGTCACCGACCAAGTG
>JAQUNB010000022.1 GCA_028717825.1 Candidatus Omnitrophota bacterium | reverse complement strand
CGCGAAATCCTACGGTCTGTCGGTACGGCTTGTCACTAATGGCCTTAAACTCGCTGACCCGGTGTATTGCGAAAAAGTTGTATCGAGCGGGGCGTCTGTTCTTATTTCTTTTGACGGCTTAAAACGCCAGATGTACGAAAAATTAAGAGCCTTCCCGGGCGCGCTGGATCTTAAATTAAAAGCGCTTGAGAATATTTCCAAACACAAAAAAGGTAAAGTAATACTAATGACGGTCATAGATAAGAACATTAACGGCGACGATATGCCGAAATTTTTGGATTATTGCCTGAAAAACTCAAAAGTAATACGGGGGATATTCCCGATGCCGCTTACTCATGTTTGGGCGGAAAGTAGATTAGGGTATAAACCCGACAGAACGACCCTAGAGGATATAGAGAAAATAGTGAATGACGCGGTTGACGGCAAGGTACAGTTCGTTCCTCTGGGATCTCTTGAGTTCAAAAATCTGGCGCGACTCTTTAAACTAAAGCATTTACCTTTCCTTGGCGTCCATCCTAACTGTGAAAGCTTTACGCTCCTGTTATCGAACGGGAATAAATATGTTTCGTTCAGCAATTTTATGAAAGGCGATCTCTATTCGTTGGTTGAGGAAATACGAAAATTGGATAGATCCGCAGAAAAATATGCACGAAAAGGGCAATGCGGGATTTTTAGGAAAGCGCTCCTTGGTCTGGGGGTAGGGCGTCTTGTTCTAAAATATGCGAATTTTGGAGCGATGGTAAACGCCAAGGGACTTAAAGCGGCAGTGCGGTGGATGGGGATCTTTGGGGCGATATTGACCGGTAAAAAGGTGAAAGATGTCATTAAGGATAGAACGTTGATGAAAGGTATCTTACAGGTCCTGATCCTGCCGTTCGAGGATAATGCGACGCAGGAGAGTGAACGTCTTGAGCACTGCGCCTCGGGGTATGCATACATCGATACGAAGACAGACACGGTAAAATCGATCCCCGGGTGTATCTGGGAAAGATATAAAGAAGCCGCGCTAAGAGATAATGCCATAAAATACAATAAAAAAGGTTACGATAAGGGCCTCGCCCGATAAGTATGTGCGAAGGATAAAAGGCATGTTGAATAGAGAAGTAAAAGCGATCTGCCCTATCTGCTGCAAACCCGTAGCCGCGAAAATATATGCGGAAAAAGAAAATGTTATCCTGGAAAAATCCTGCAAAGAGCATGGGGTCATAAAAGACCTGCTTTCCACCAGCGTAGAGCTCTTTAACGATCGCATGAGCCTTCTCGACCACGCAAGACCGAATAAATGCAGCACAGAGAAATGCTCCGAAGGTATCTTTAAGTGCAAGGACCATATCGCCAGAAAATCCCCTCTCGCGTTCATAGAGATCACCACGCGTTGTAATATGAATTGTCCCGTTTGTTACGCCGACGCCGCAAGCAAGGGAAAGGATATGCCGTTCGAGGATGTAAAGCGTATCATTGACGTAATACAAAAAGAAGACCCACAAACACATATAATCCTTATAGGCGGGGAACCCACGATACACCCCGAATTTTTTGGGATCTTAGATAAAATAAGCCGGGAACATCTTATGAAAAGAACGTTTATCGCGACCAACGCGATAAAACTTGCGGACGAAACATTTTGCGCAAAAGTCCGCAAAGCCGGCATAAAAAAATTCTTCCTCGGTTTTGACGGCACGGACCGCGAGGCGTGTAAAGAGATAAGAGGGAGCTACATTGCATATGATTCCCTGAGGAAGGCCCTTGTGAACATAAGAAAACAGGGGAAGGCTTGGATAATCTTATCCATTACCGCCGTGCGCAATATAAATGTTGAGGATATCCCGAAAGCCCTTGATTTCGCGCTTGATAATTCCGATATTGTAAAAAGGGTCATGATATCGCCGGAAGTATACTGCGGACGGATAAATGAAAAAGAGGATCTGTCGAAGAACAGACTGACAGGGGACTGCATAGAAGTCTATCTTCGCAAGGAACTTAATATAAAGGTTGTAGCGGTACCCTTGAGCATGTTCTTTGTTCTGATAAATCCCCTGAAATCCATGGGCTTTTTAAAAGAAGATAGCTGGATGGGTGCTGTCCCGAGCCCGATCTGCGGGAGCATGGGGCTTATATGGAAGGACAAGGCCGGTAAATATCACTCCATCATCGATTTTCTTGTAAAAGATGCCGATAAGAACGTTTATAAATTAGGAAGGCGTCTGAAAGCGTATTCGGAGAACCTTGCCGCGGGAAGATCAAGATTTCGCGGCAATATTTTCCCGAAAATACTCTGGAATATTTTTGTTTTCACATATTTTCTGCCGAAATATTTTTTTATACTTTTTTCATATCTTAATAAAAAAAGCCTGCTCAAAATAGCGAGTGAATTTATAAAGGCTAGGTTCAATATCAAAAAATTCAAAAAGGACTTTTTTGGGAAAAGGATCGAGCTTTTTTATCTCTTAGGCTCCGACAGATACAACTTCATTTGGGACAAGATGCCATATTGCTTGACGCATCACTACAGGGTGCATCCACGCACGCAGGAGATCATAAAAATACCGGGTTGTTTTGTTTTTTCCTTCAGAGAAGAGTTGGAGAAATAGCTTTGATAAAAGTTATTGCGCGCACTTTTTATGTAGAGAACAGGCATGCCTGTTCTCTACCGTCCGAAATTAAATTCGGTACACATTTTTTCGTAGGGAATGGTTTCAAACTATTCTCTACAATGCTGTAATCATAAAACTATCTGTAGTGAACGGTCGCGATCGTTCATTACATTACATAAGTATGTTGCCAGGGTTGAGAAACGAGATTTTACCGTTATAAAAAAGGAAAAATAATCTATGGATAAATATATGGAGGAAGCGGTAAAAGAGGCAAAAAAAGGATTAAAAGAAGGCGGCATCCCTATCGGCTCGGTCTTAGTTAAGGACGGGGCAATCGTGGGAAGAGGGCACAATAAAAGGGTTCAGGACGCGGATCCGGTCACGCACGCGGAAATAGATTGTCTTAGGAACGCGGGCAGGATAGGTTCATATAAGGGAACTATTTTATATTCCACACTTATGCCGTGCTATTTATGCGCGGGCGCCGTGGTCCAGTTCGGGATCAAAAAAGTGATAGCCGGTGAGTCCGCGACCTTCGCCGGGGCAAAAAAATTCATGGAAGAACACGGCGTCGAAGTGGTCGACCTTGACCTTGAAGAATGTAAGTCTATAATGAGGGATTTTATAAACAAAAATCCCAAGCTTTGGAACGAGGATATAGGGAAGTAGTGACGGTGGAGACGAGGTATAATCGGTCTACGGGGCACGGCCCTCGGCCCACGTTATGATAGACGAAGGACGAAGGACGAGGGACGAAAGAGAGCATGCCGAAAAAAGCTAAAACAGATACAAGAGAACGATACTTTGCTGCAACCGTTTTTAGTAGAAGAATACGCTTCGTAACATGAAGACATAACAAATTTGTAAGGCGGTTACGAGAAACAGCACGTTGAACAAAAACGGTTTTTCATTGTTTACAAAGTTAACCATTCAATGGCAAGAAATGACTCTTCCTTTAACAAAAATATTAAATTCTTCCGGTTGAATGTATAACTATTGAGATTATCAATGAAAAGAGGTGTGTATGTTTTGTTTTCAATGTCAGGAAACGGCGAAGAATACCGGCTGCACGATAAGAGGCATGTGCGGAAAGGACGAAACTACCGCGAATTTGCAGGATCTGCTCATATATACGCTTAAAGGAATATCGATATATGCGGAAGCGGCAAAAGGGAAAGGTCTTTTTGATAAGAAATACGGGTTATTTATGGTCCGGGCGCTTTTTAGCACTATAACCAATGCTAATTTTGATGTAAAGCGCATAATGAACCTTATAAAAGAGGCTCTGAGCTTAAGGGAAGAACTGAAAAAGAAGTTAACACCAAGTGATGTCCCCGATAATCTCCACGACGCCGCGGTATGGTTTTTTGATGACGAAAAAAAGATAAAAGGAAAAGCCCAACAAGTAGGCGTTCTTACAACTGAAAATGAGGATACAAGGTCTTTAAGAGAGCTCCTCATTTACGGGGTGAAGGGGATAGCCGCTTACACGGACCATGCGGCTGTTCTGGGATATGAAGATAATAAGATATATGATTTTATCGCAGAAGCGCTTGCTTCTACGACTCAGGATTTGCGAAAAGAGGATATGGTCGCGCTTGTAATAAGAGCGGGGAACATGGCAGCCGGAGCCATGGCGCTTTTAGACAAGGCCAATACATCAACTTATGGCAGCCCGGAGATCACAAAAGTAAATATAGGTGTGGGGAAGAATCCCGGAATACTTATCTCGGGGCACGATCTTAAAGATATGGAGGAGCTGCTCAAACAAACGGAAAATACCGGACTGGATGTTTACACACATAGCGAGATGCTTCCCGCAAATTATTATCCCGCGTTCAAAAAATATAAACATTTTGTCGGGAATTACGGAAATTCATGGTGGAAACAAGACAAGGAATTCGAATCTTTCGGCGGGCCCATACTAATGACAACGAACTGCATAATCCCGGCGAAAGAGCCGTATAAAAACCGTATTTTTACGACCGGCATGGCCGGTTTCCCCGGAGTGAAGCATATCCCGGATAGGCCCAATGGCGGGAAAAAGGATTTTTCCGAGATAATAAAACTAGCAAAAATATGCCAGGCACCGAAAGAAATAGAAAAAGGTGAAATAATCGGCGGTTTCGCGCATGATCAGGTTTTAAAGGTAAAAGATAAAATAACCGAAATGGTGAAAAGCGGCAAGATAAAACGGTTCATTGTAATGGCCGGATGCGACGGCAGGCACCCCACGAGAGATTACTTTACAAAAGTTGCCCAAGAACTGCCTAAGGATACAATAATCTTAACGGCCGGATGCGCCAAGTACAGGTATAATAAGCTTAAACTGGGAGATATAGACGGTATTCCCCGAGTTCTGGACGCGGGCCAATGCAATGATTCTTATTCGCTCGTTCTTATCGCACTGAGCCTGAAGGAGATATTCGGATTAAAGGATATAAACGATCTACCGATCTCTTTTGATATTGCTTGGTATGAGCAAAAAGCCGTATGCGTACTTTTGGCGTTACTCGCTCTGGGGGTTAAAGGGTTAAGACTCGGGCCGACGCTACCCGCGTTCGTTTCTCCGGGTGTGGCAAAAGTACTAATTGAGAATTTCAATATAAAACAGATAAAAAATGTAGAGGAAGATATTATATCGATAATGAACGGAAAATAGGTTTGGATCTTTAATAAAAAAAGCCCGATTACAAAATGTAATCGAGCTTTTTTTTGGATAAACTTAATGATCAATATGAATGGTAATTACCGTTCTCATCGTAATATCCTACAGGAGCACTTTCTCCTACGTCAGGGACATCCGAACTGTAACTTCCTGCTGAAGGGGAGGTATCGATCGTAGATCCATCTCCGCCATCAAAATAAGCGGTGTCATCATATGTCCCATAGGCATCATCTGTAGCCCCGGCGAACGCAAGCTGTGAGATAAGCGAAACCCCGGCGATCAGCACAAAACATAATATTTTCTTTGTCATTTTTATTCTCCTTTGGCTGGACTACTCTGAATCCCCTGCTGAAGGATTACAGTTGATCGTAGATCCATCTCCGCCGTCAAAAGTAGCGGTATCATCATATGTGCTGTTAAGATCACCCTGTGCGTCAGCAAAAGCCAACGGGCTGAGGGCAAAACTCATTACGACCAAAGTGAGATATAATACTTTCTTTATCATGTTTAGCCTCCTTTAGACTGTTTTCAAAACCAGAATATATTATCATAAGAATGTTTCTAAATCTATTGTTTAGTGTCCGGCGGGCTTGTTTTCGTCCGATTTTTCATTAACATTATATTGTACAAAGTGATATCGATAAACACGGATATTTTTAAAGGAAAATATGAGAAATATTATCATTTTAGTGGTTGCGCTAGTCTCTCTTTTGGGGTGCCGGAACGACGTGACCGGACCAAAAGACCCGGGGAGCAACAAGTCTAAAGGCATTTTCTGGCAGTTCGTAAAACCTCAAATTGAGCTCGACCCCATCGAAGAAGAGGAAACCCCGTCGGTTATTAGTCCAGTCAAAGATGACGTAAAGCCCAAAACCCTAAACTCTAAACCCTAAATAAATCTAAAATCTTAAACACAAAACTCAAAACCGCAGTTTTGGATTTGAAAAATTTGAGTTTTGAGTTTGTTTAGAATTTAGTGTTTTGTGTTTAGGGTTTTTCATTATATTGTTTTGCATCTTGTCATTATTGATCGCTTCGTCGTATAGAACGCTCCTCACAATGGTGACAAGGGTATTTATGAGATAGTTTTAATGCAAAAAACAGGGTTAATTATTGTGGTTTGATCCGATATAGCGAAAACGAGTTTTTGCGGTACATTATATCGAGAGACTTTGAGGAAAAATCCTTGAATTGCTTTATTTTTTCAGGCGGGATATCGGGGTAAAGATATTTCGCGGCCATATTTTCGTTAATAAGCAGGTGTGTTATCCCTTGTTTTGTAAAATTATCATATATCTCGTCGGGAGAGTTCGACGTAGTAACTACTTTCCTGAAAAGTCGATCCTCAAACACGCTTTCCTGAACGAAAGGTTTGTCCACATAATATCCTATATTTCCCACTAGAATGAAATAAGTTTTTGAATTATCGGGAAGCTGATCATTTATGTACTTTATCGGCGCGTAATTGTAAAGATTCTCCAAAAGGAAAGTGTCCCTGTCAGGAGTGCGTACTATAAAGGAGAAAGTTTTTTTAAAAAGCGGGTTACTCACGACAAAAAATATATTAAATAACGCGATCGTTATAACCAGCCCCGCGGCTATTATGCCTAAAACACGGTGCTCAAAGATGGAATAAAAAGAAACGCAAGCGATCGCAACGGCAGGCAAAAGAAAACGCGACTGTTGGCTCGAGTAGAACCATAAAAAAAAGAGGCATAAAGAACAGATCAAGAGATAAACTATCTTTCTTTTGCGGGGTTTTTTAAATGGTAAAAGCAAAAGAAACACCAGACATCCGGCGCCGATAACGCCATCAAAATATTTAAAAGATGTCCCGTAATTCGAAAGTCTGAACGGCGCAAGTAAAAGATCTTTTAAATGCGTGCCGGCGCCATAAGTGCGTAGAAGCGTGTCGTACATTAAAGCACTTTCAGCCTCCCATCCTTTGACCCCGAATATGGAGGAAAAGAAAGGAAAGAAAGGGTTTTTTACGAGTAAAATGTTCCGTATATACCACGGTGAAGCTATCGCAAAAATAAGGGTAAAAAAGATAAAAAGTGTTTTAAATGGAAAAGTTCTTTTATCCGGTGAAGAAAATAAATACCCGGCCCAAAGGATCATACTGATCACGAGGATTGGGAAGAGGGCGAGGTATTTTATCCCTAACGATATGCCGAAAGGGATGGCGGAAATAAGCAGTAAAAATGAGTTTTTATTTTCCAGCGCTTCAAAAAACAGGACCAAGCCCGTAAAAATATAGAACAATAAAACAAGGTCTACGTAGGCCCACCCTGATAGCTGAGAGACGATAGGCATAGAATAAAAAATAAGACCCACAAAGATCGCCCTCTCGGCGGAAGAGTTCTTTTTTACAAGTGCGCAAATAGAAAACAATGTCAATATCCCGAAATAATAATGGATAAGATGCGCCGAATAATCATTTGCCAGAGCAAGGCAAAAAGTATAAAGCATCTCTGTAAACTGCGGGAAAAAGCTATAAATATTGCCGGGGACAGGTGCTATGGAATGGTGCAAACAATAGTTTTTGGGGAGGAAAAGGTGGTATTTTAACGCGTCACGCGCTATCGGCGGGGATAATGTAGTAATAAAGTTCACTATCATAAAAAGGAGCAGCATGGCAAGCGCCAGCTTTGCCGGAAAAGAGAGTTCTTTCATAAAAGAGCAGCTTTTTTCTCGCGTGAAACCGCTCTTACAAACTAAATAGAGTTTTTTTATTTCATGTCGACAAAGTATTGGAATTAACGCAAAGAACGTAATACTAAGAACAGGTTTGTATATCATGCCTAGAAGCCCAATAAGGAATATGCCGTAGGATATTATGGCAAAACCGATCGCTTGGGCTATGATAAAGCCGGGAAGGGGAGGGTGTTCTCTTGCTCGGAGAATATTTAAGATAGATCTTCCGAGTGTATGGGCAAGTGCGACAAAATAAACAGTGAACAGCAGTGCCCATGACATATCTAGAATATTCACGGTAAAAAACATTACATTGGCCAAGCGTACCTTCTTTGCGCGTAAAACCCGGCAAGGAACAGCAAACAGCACCGTTTCCCCCCAAAAAAGCTATATTTACGAGAAGGGAACCATCCTAGGGCTATTTGCCGAGTCTCTGGTAGATTTTTATTCTAGGTTCAAATATGGAACAGACGGATAAAATTATAATACAAAAATGATATTTACAGTATGCTTTTTTATCGTTTCTAATAATGGGAAGCTCGCATTTTCGGTGGAAGCATTTTATGAAAAGGTGTAAAAAAACAGATATAACGGTTAAGAGAAAAATACTTGACACACAGGGGATTTCTATTAAACTATATGCTTATAGATTTGCATCGGCCAAAATAATCGTTTTAGGCCGACCTATGGTGTCATTTTTATGGGTATTTTATTACCCCGAACAGCGTAAAACAAAAAGTTAGTTGTGTCCGCGAAAATTTTAAAATAAACGCGAAAAAAAGGGGAGAGTGAAAATGAAAAAGTTGATTTTTATTATTAGCATGTTATTTCTTGTTTCCTCTATGGTGGGAGGGTTTTCTTTCGGTCAGGACGAAGCGAAAACATCCGATTTGGGCACGGAACAAACCGCCGCTGTAGCTGAGCAACCGGAAGAAGTTGTCAGCCCCGCGCCGGAAGTAGCTGCGCCGGCCCAAGAAGCAGAAATGGTTCAACCTGCGCCGGAAGTAGCCGAACCTGTTAAGCCCAAAGGGGAACCGTTATATGCTTATGGTAAAGTAACGGAAGTTGCGCCCAACTCTATAACGATCAGCGAGTATGATTTTGATACGGAGCAGGAAACAAAAACGGTTTATACTGTTGACGAAAAAACCGAACTTGAGAATATTACCGCTGTTGCAAATTTAAAAGCGGGCGATGAGATCGATATTGAATATCTTGAAGAGAACGGCACGAAGAAAGCGACCTATATATATCTCTATACGGTTACAAATTACGACGATACCGAATAATTTGTAAAACATAATAGAAAAGGTGGAGGTAATATGGCTGATTTTTATACCGCTAGGTGCCCTGAATGCGGGAACGTTATTGAAGTTGATTTTTATAATGAAATAGGGGACAAAGTTACATGTTACCATTGTGATGCCGAGCTAGAGCTGATAAAGATACATCCCCCTAGGCTCAAAAGTATCCATAAACAGTTCGAGGATGAACGTGCGGAAACAGGCGAGGACGAGATAGAGGATCTGGATGAGATAGAAGGTCCCGATGATATTGAAGAGGATGATATGGAATGGGACGAGGATAAGGAATAGGGAATATTTAAGTTATAGAGGCATATAATAAAAAAAACTGCGGATCCCGAGAAAGATCCGCAGTTTTTTTATTATAGAGCAAATTTTATTTCTGAAACGTTATTGTTCAATGGCCTGTACAGGGCAAACAGCGGCGCAGGCGCCGCAGTCTATGCACTTCTCGGCATCAATAACGTAAGGGTTACCTTCACTGATCGCTTCAACAGGGCACTCGGATTTACATTGCCCGCAAGATACACAGTTATCCGTGATTTTGTACGCCATGATATATCCTTTCTTTTGTGTATTTTTAATCTCGATTCATTTGTAAATTTAGCACATAAAGTTTAATTTATCAAGTTCTTACAAAAAGAAAAATAGAAACCATACGTATTGACCAATCACAGGATTAGATGTAATATTTTAATGTGGAAATATGGTTTTTTGGAAAAAGGAAGTGATCATTATGGCCGTCACAAAGCGGATATTGATCGTAGAAGACGATCCCGAGATGAAGTTGATCTATGAGAGATTTTTTCAGTCGGCGGAGGATAAATACAGAATAATGATCGTGAATGACGCAAGGGTCGCGTTCAAAAAGTTAGGAGAGAGTGAATTTGATCTTGTGATACTAGATGTAATAATGGAGCCGATGGATGGAGAATCTTTTTTTGCTTGTGTCAGAGAAGATGACAAGAGAAAAGATGTGCCCGTGCTCGTGGTCAGCGTTATAAACCCCCTGGATATCGAACATTTTAAAAGGCTTGGCAATGTCGATTTTTTGAGAAAGCCCATAACGGAAACGCAGTTGTTCCAGAAGATAAAAAAACTAACTGGACAATAGGCGGACCACGAAAAAATAAGTTACGGAAAGGGAGCATGGAAAATAGAGTATTAGTAGTGGATGATGAGC
>JAQUNB010000021.1:7257-10448 GCA_028717825.1 Candidatus Omnitrophota bacterium | reverse complement strand
AGCAATCTCAACGATCTCGATCATGCCTTTTTTAGTCCAGTGTTGCTTATTTTCCAGCGCTATTATGATACTTTTAAATTTATCATAATCCGCTTTTTTGGCTGAATAAGGCATATATTTATCAAGGAAAGGTATTACTCTTTCTAAGAGCGATTTGCGTGAATCGATTGCGAACACCAAAACATCTTCATTTCCCGACTTTGGATATATTCGACCAGTCCCAAACATTTCTTTAAGCAGGTCTAAAATATATATCCTATTTTTATGCTGATAGACGAAAAATTCCGGATCCAATAAGTATCCGAATTTTCCATTAGGATGTTTTTTAATCGAAACACAAACGCTACCTTCTCCTTCGATAAATCCAGCGAGAAACCATTTAAGGTTTTCTCCAATCGATGGTCTTTCCTGCTGATTAACTGCATTCACAATTTTTTACCTCCTCGGTATTATGAAATACTCAGTTTTTCCAGCATATAGCCAGATTTAACTAAGGCTAGCTTTTTAGTTAACCTTAGGACCGTTATAGTTACGGCCGCCGTTTACTGGGGCTTCGAGCCGCAGCTCACAATCCGAAGATTGATCACTGAAGCTTTTGACCTTCCAGCACCGGGCAGGTGTCACTCCCTATACGTCCTCTTACGAGTTAGCAGAGAGATGTGTTTTTGCTAAACAGTCGCCTGGGCCACTTTAATGTTACCCCCTCGTGCTACAACAGCAAGTGCTTTCACACTACCGGGGCACCCCTTCTTCCGAAGTTACGGGGCTAGTTTGCCGAGTTCCTTAACGAGAGTTATTTCGAGCGCCTTAGCATATTATGCTCGTCTACCTGTGTTGGATTGCGGTACGGTCACCTGCTTTGCTGGTAATCAGGAACTTTTCTCGATAGTGTAGCCTTAACCAGTTCGTCTCTTCCGTAGAATCGACTCCCCATCACCCCTCATCAACCATAGGCTGACTACAGGTTTGGACGCGCGCATCCAACAGCGCGATGGTCCAGCTTCCTACAAATCCTGCACTCGTAACGCAAAACAGATGGTTCCGGAATATTTAACCGGATGTCCATCACCTACGCCTTTCGGCCTCGGCTTAGGACCGACTAACCCTGAGAGGATTAACCTTCCTCAGGAAACCTAAGACTTACGGCGAATCCGTTTCTCGCGGATTTTTTCGCTACTCATTCCGGCATAATCACTTCCATTTCGTCCAGTTGTCCTTACGGTCAACCTTCAATCTACAATGGAACGCTCCCCTACCAATCCATCCGCCCGAAGGCGAATGAACTCCATGGCTTCGGTAATAGGCTTGAGCCCCGTTTATTTTAGGCGCGAAATCACAATTGACCAGTGAGCTGTTACGCTTTCTTTAAATGATGGCTGCTTCTAAGCCAACATCCTGGTTGTCAAAGCAACTTCACCTCCTTTACCACTTAGCCTATATTTTGGGACCTTAGCCGATGGTCTGGGCTGTTTCCCTTTTGAGCATGGAGTTTATCCCCCACACTCTGACTTCCATAACATGGAACGGCAGTATTCGGAGTTTGATTGGGTTCAGTAAACCGGTAAGTCCCCTAGCCCATTCAGTACTCTACCCCTGCCGGCATCTATTATGGAGCTAGCCCTAAAGCTATTTCGAGGAGAACCAGCTATCTCCAAGTTTGATTAGCCTTTCACTCCTATTCACAGCTCATCCCACAACTTTTCAACGTTGATGGGTTCGGACCTCCACTCAGTTTTACCTGGGCTTCATCCTGGCCATAAATAGATCACTTGGTTTCGGGTTTACTCATTTCAACTTAATCGCCCTATTCAGACTCGCTCTCGCTACGGCTCCTCAGTTACACTGATTAACCTTGCTGAAAAGAGTAACTCGCCGGATCATTAATCAAAAGGCACGCAGTCAGGCATTCTCTGAACTAAATCAGAGCATAGCCCTCCCACCTCTTGTAGGCTTACGATTTCAGGTACTATTTCACTCCCCTCACCGGGGTACTTTTCAACTTTCATTCACATTACTGGTGCACTATCGGTCACGGTATAGTATTTAGCCTTGCCTAGTGGTCTAGGCAAATTCCCACGAGGTTCCACGTGTCCCGTGGTACTTGGGAAAAGATTCCAGCCGACTTGTTGTATTTCGTCTACAAGACTATCACTTTCTTTGGTTAACCTTTCCAGGTTATTCGACTATAAAACAAGTAGAAGCCGACCGGTCTGCACGCCAGTCTGAATCTTCCCCACGACCATCTGCGAACAACGCATGCAGGCTATCACGTTCGCAAATTTTGGGCTCTTCCCCTTTCGCTCGCCGCTACTGAGGGAATACCTATATTGGTTTCTTCTCCTTAAGCTACTAAGATGGTTCAATTCACTTAGTATCGCTTCCGCTTTTGGCGGACGACCAGATATTACTCTGGCCAGGTTGCCCCATTCGGAAATCTCCGGATCACGGCCTGCTTGCGGCTCCCCGGAGCATATCGCTGCTTACCACGTCCTTCATCGCCTTTCCGTGCCAAGTCATCCTTCGTAAGCCCTTTGTAGCTTGACCACACAACTTTTATAAAAAAACTTATGTGGTAACTCTTATTAACTCGGCTTCTTCATCTGTATTAGATTAGATACCATTATCACAATCTGTCAAAGAGCTAATTCGTATTGCGTACATGAGTCTTGTATATCTTAGAATATACTACTCGGCGACAATACAAATACAAACTCGTTATTTAAATGTCAAATGACAAAATGCAAATGACAAAAAAATCCAAAATCAAAATTTCAAAATTCAAATAATACGACAAACTTGCAGCACAAATGATAAACATTTTGTTATTTGTGCTTTGACATTTGTCATTTCATTTTTTGCCGTAGGCAAAAAATGCTGGTGGAGATGAGGGGACTCGAACCCCTGACATCCTGCTTGCAAAGCAGGCGCTCTGCCAGCTGAGCTACATCCCCAAACTTTTGCTCCGCAAAAGAATGTCAAATTACAAAATCCAAATAACAACACATAACATTTTGTCATTTGAGTTTTGACATTTGTCATTCAAATTTGGCACAGCCAAATTTGCTGGTGGGCCCATCTGGGATCGAACCAGAGACCTCCGCGTTATCAGCACGGCGCTCTATCCAACTGAGCTACGGGCCCGACTTATTTCCCCTTTTTGCTACATCATCTCCATGATTGTACTCTAGGAG
>JAQUNB010000021.1:0-7157 GCA_028717825.1 Candidatus Omnitrophota bacterium | reverse complement strand
TGGTGGGCCCATCTGGGATCGAACCAGAGACCTCCGCGTTATCAGCACGGCGCTCTATCCAACTGAGCTACGGGCCCGACTTATTTCCCCTTTTTGCTACATCATCTCCATGATTGTACTCTAGGAGTTTTGTCTGCGTCGTGCATTAGGCGTATTCGCGAGATACCATCCACCAAATACGCAAAACGCTTAAGAGGTTTCTGCCTCATTCCACGGATAAATATATAATCAAATAGTCGCTAATACATGAGTCACTCGTTATTGTTTTTCTTAATAACTTGCATTTAAGCAAGCATAACCCTTTCTCCTTAGAAAGGAGGTGATCCAGACGCACCTTCCGGTACGACTACCTTGTTATGACTTAGTCCTCCTCACCAAGCACACCTTCGACATCGTCCTCCCGTAAAGGTTAGACTAATGGCTTCGGGTGCACTCAACTCAGGTGACTTGACAGGCGGTGTGTACAAGACCCGGGAACGTATTCACCGCAGCATAGCTGATCTGCGGTTACTAGCGATTCCAACTTCACGAAGGCGAATTGCAGCCTTCGATCTGAACTGGGGCCAGCTTTTTGAGATTAGCTCCACCTTGCGGCTTGGCAACTCTTTGTACTGGCCATTGTAGCACGTGTGTAGCCCTGGGTGTAAGGGCCATACTGACTTGACGTCATCTCCTCCTTCCTCCAGTTGAAAACTGGCAGTCTCCCTAGAGTGCTCCGCTTGCGCGGATTGCAACAAGGGACGATGGTTGCGCTCGTTGCGGGACTTAACCCAACATCTCACGACACGAGCTGACGACAGCCATGCAGCACCTGTGCAGGTTCCTGATTTAACAGGTCGTCTCCCTTTCAGGTTCCTACATCCTGCATGTCAAACCCAGGTAAGGTTCCTCGCGTAGCATCGAATTAAACCACATGCTCCACCGCTTGTGCGGGTCCCCGTCAATTTCTTTGAGTTTTAGTCTTGCGGCCGTAGTCCCCAGGTGGGGCACTTAACACGTTAGCTCCGACACAGACCCTTTACGAGCCTGCACCTAGTGCCCATCGTTTACAGCTAGGACTACCAGGGTATCTAATCCTGTTTGCTCCCCTAGCTTTCTCATTTCAGCGTCAGTATCGGACCAGTAAGCCGCCTTCGCTAATGGTGTTCTTCCGGATATCTACAGATTTCACCCTTACTTCCGGAATTCCGCTTACCTCTCCCGTACTCAATCTTACCAGTATCGAATGCAGTTCCTTAGTTGAGCCAAGGGATTTCACACCCGACTTAATAAGACGCCTACATGACCTTTACACCCAGTAAATCCGAACAACGCTTGCCACCTCCGTATTACCGCGGCTGCTGGCACGGAGTTAGCCGTGGCTTCCTCCACTCGTACTGTCAAACAAAAAGATTATTCATCTTCTTGATTTCATCCGAGTTGACAGAGCTTTACAACCCGAAGGCCTTCATCGCTCACGCGGCGTCGCATTGTCACCCTTTCGGGCATTGCAAAAGATCCTCGACTGCAGCCTCCCGTAGGAGTCTGGGCAGTGTCTCAGTCCCAGTGTGGCTGACCATCCTCTCAGACCAGCTACCCGTCTTCGCCTTGGTAGGCCATTACCCCACCAACTAGCTGATAGGACGCGGGCTTATCTTCAAGCGACAGGTCCGTTTTCAGGATCCCCGCCTTTGACCGCAATAACTTGGAAACTGTGGTCTTATCCAGTATTAGCTTGTCTTTCAACAAGTTATTCCAAACTCGAAGGTAAATTACCCACGCGTTACTCACCCGTTTGCCACTATCCCCCTCTTGCGAAAGGGATCGTTCGACTTGCATGCCTAATCCACGCCGCCAGCGTTCGTTCTGAGCCAGAATCAAACTCTTCAATTAAAAAACCGTTGACCCATGTATTAGCGACTATCTAATTTCAAAGAACTTCTCTATTTCGAAACATCATCATCTGATGCTTCTAAGCCTCTTATAATATAAAGTACAATATTCTAGGGCTCCGGAAATATATGTATCGTATCCCGGCGTAAGTGAGATTATACACAAACAAAAAAAAATGTCAACAACTAATTTAAAAAAATTATTATTTATCGCAAAAGATCGGGCGGGGCTTGTTAAGCGCGGAAAATCCTACCGAATTTTCGTTTCCCTACCTTAAGGATCTTGCCTTTTTTATCAAGAGAGATCTCCATTTTAACATCGGTTATTTTCTCTTCATTTACGGACACTGCCATCTGCTCGACAAGGCGCCTTGCTTCGCTTGATGACGGGGCAAACCCTACCTCTTTTACCAGATCAACGATCCCGATTTTTTCTTTATCAATAAAAAACCCAGGCATGTCTTCTGGATTCTCTTTCTTTGCAAAAACCGCATCAAATTTAGAACATGCCTCTTCGGCTTTATCTTTTCCGTGATATTCAGAGACGATGAGCTTCGCTAGGTCTGTCTTGACCGTCTTCGGATGGATCTTGCCCTTGGCGACGTTCTCTTTTAACATAAGGTGATCCGCGTCGGTAAGCAGCTCATAATACCGCCACATAAGGTTATCCGAGATAGACATTATTTTCCCGAACATATTATCTGGTGATTCATTTATACCGATATAGTTATTCAACGATTTCGACATCTTCTCAACGCCGTCCACACCTTCGAGTATAGGCATTGTAATAATTATTTGTGAATCGAAATTATATGTTTTTCTCGCGGGGGCCGCAGTATCTTTTCTAAAAGTGTCTATACTCTTTCCAAGATATGCCGGTATCGTTTTAGGATCACTGCCGAAATTCTTCTGAAGAGCCCTGCCAACGAGTAGATTGAACTTTTGGTCCGTCCCACCGAGTTCTACATCCGCTTCCATAACAACAGAATCATATCCTTGAAGCAGCGGATAAAGGAACTCAAGTATACTTATCGGAACATTATTTTTGTACCTATTAAGAAAATCATCTCGCTCAAGCATACGCGCAACAGTGTATCTGGAAGCAAGGTCAAAAAGGCCCTCTTCCCCGAGCTTCACGCACCAATGTGAATTGAAAACTACTTTTGTTTTCTTTTCATCCAATATCTTAAATATCTGTTTTTTGTATGTTTTCGCGTTCTCGGCAACTTCTTCAGCTGTAAGTTGTTTCCTTACTTTGGATTTACCCGAGGGGTCTCCTATCCTGCCGGTAAAGTCACCAATTAGAAAGAACACTTGATGCCCTAAGTCCTGAAAATGTTTGAGTTTACGCAAAAGAACCGTGTGCCCGAGATGTATATCCGGAGCGGACGGGTCAAACCCCGCCTTTATGATCAAAGGCCGGTTTTCTTTTAGCTTCGCCTTAAGAGCATCGGGATTGATTATCTCGTCTGTCCCTCTTTGTATGATCTTGAATTGTTCGTCTATTGGTTTCATGCTTAGTGATTCGTGTTTAGGGGTTTATGTTTCGTAATACATTATTCGGCGGGTATTTTATCACAGGCTAGCAGGGTGCGCAAGCGTTGAGTGAAAACACAGACTACAGACTATAGACTATGGACTATAGACTAAGAACGAGAGACAATGGACGAAAGCAAACATGTCGAAGACTCGATATCTTGTCGGAAAAGGCCACAACAGATGCAAAATAACGGTAATTTGCTACAACCGCTTTTAGTAGAAGAATACATTTCTTGACAAGAAAGCGTAACAAAGATATGGAGCGGTTACGAAAAACAGTACGCTGAACAAAAGCGGTTTTTCATGGTTTGCAAAAAAACCTTTGATTGCGTGACAAAAGTCAGCAAGAGAACGGTACTTTGCTGCAACCGTTTTTAGTAGAAGAACACAATTATTAACAAGAGAACGTAACAAAGATATGAGGCAGTTACGAGAAACAGCACGTTGAACAAAAACGGTTTTTCATTATTTGCAAATCAACCTTTTGATTGTAGAGTGAAAATAAAGAGTAAGTCCCGAAGCCCGAACGACGAAACATAAAAAAAGGCGACTCCGGATCACTCCAAAGCCGCCTTCTAATATTGTCCTTCCGTTCTATGCAGCATGCGCTTTGCGCTCTGCCACCTGCTAAAAATCGTCCTTCATCTCTCCTACTTCTTAAGCGATGCTGCCGTCTCTTGTAGTTTTTCACCCGCAATACTTCCGATTACAATTACGCCTTCGGGTAAGATCTGTTGTCTCTTCTCAGACTTTTGTTCTATGGCCCTTTTCTGCAACACCTCTCTTTTGGAAACCTGCATTCCAATGGGCTGTAATGTACTACTCACAAGCTTTCCCTTGGCATCAAAAAGATCGGTATACCTTTCCTGCATTTCTTGTCCATTGCTTTTTTCACGCAAAGATCTCTCCCTCCTTATGGGGAGACCCGTTTTCGCATTTTTAAACGTCACTTCACTATTATACTTAATGACTGTATCAACGATCGTATCGCCCTCATAGATACTTTTTTTGCTATGCTCCACTTTTAGATCGCGGTCGGGTGTACTGCTAACAGTATTATAGGTAACTAGCACCGGTCTTCCTGCCGCATCATACTGAACTACTCTTTCTGCGTATGCCTGCGGTAAGATAAGTAGTGTTCCTGAAATTAAAATAAAAAATAGATACCCAGTTTTCAACATTCTCCCCTCCATAATACACCTCCTGCTCTAAATTACTTTTTAAAAATTTTTATTTCGCTGTCAAAAAAAATCGAAAGCTCTCTAAAATTCTTTCGATATATTTTCTTGCTTTATAGTTTCTTAACTCTGTATGCAAGTTTACATTGCGTACTAAAATTGGCAAGAATAAAAATCTTACTTTTTTTTGTCTTACGATGCCTAATAAAAAAATAGGAACGTCACCCATTTTATCTCCAAACTGTAGGGAATTGGTTCAAACCATTCCCTACATTAAGTGACGGTAGGGAACAAGCATGCCTGCACCCTACACTTCCGCTCATAGAACAACCCGCCTTGTCGCAACACAATCTCTGTGATAACATATGATAAAATATATGGGGAGGAATTATGCCAAGAAATTATGAAGACATACAGAACGCCGCTTTGAAAGATGTAGCAGAATTTATGTGCGTAGCCGCAAGGACCGCCCCAAAAACACGCGGGCAGGATCACCTTACAATAATACTTTTGGAACTAAAAGACAAAGAGAAGGTAATTTCTAAAATGAAGGAGATATCGGCTAGAGACTCAAGACCGAGTTTCGAACGGGACTCCGACAGCATAACTAAATGCGACGAGATCGTCGTTATCGGTGTAAAAAAGATCCCGGTTGGGCTTAACTGCGGGTTCTGCGGCTATTCTTCCTGCGCGGAACTTGGCAAGACAAAAGGCGTATGCGCCTACAATTCCATAGATCTAGGTATCGCCCTCGGTTCTTCTTCGGCGCTAGCCGCCCATTTTCACGTAGATAACCGTTTGATGTTCTCTATAGGGAAAGCCGCGATCGAGTTGGGTCTTTTAGGCAAAGATGCGATCCAGGCGATCGGAATACCGTTATCCGCAACAGGGAAAAATCCCTTTTTTGATAGAAAATAAGAACGGTATAATTCCGGTGGAGGCGCTTCACTATTATGTGGTATGTAGTACCGGAAACTACATGGTTCAAAAACGTATATCGTATATAGCATATCGTGGCGGTGGAAGCGAAATACTAGTCACTAGTCACGAAAAAGCGCTTTCGTTCCTCGTCCTTCGTCTCTGGTCAATCGTAACACGAGTCACATGACAAAAAAAAGGGAGTAGATTTGAATCTACTCCCTTTTTTCCAAATACAATGTGCCAAATACTATACGCTAGCTGAAGGCGTCGCGGCGCTTTCGCCGCCAAGACCTTTCGTGCTCAACGCGATTTTCTTTTGAACACCATCTATGTGCAGTATCTTAACCTTAAGAATATCTCCTATTTTATAACGGGTTTCCATCTTTTCCTCAGGAGCTAGATCGATTTCCGATATATGAAGGAGCCCTTCCAGATCTTTTTCAAGCTCGACGAATAGACCAAAGTTAGTGATATTCATCACTTTCCCGTCACATATTGTCTCTGGTGCATACTTTTTAACGATATCATCCCACGGATCAGGAACAAGCTGCTTAACACCAAGTGCTATTCTTCTATTCGCAGCATCAACGTTAAGTATCATCGCTTCAACATCTTCGCCTTTTTTCAGGAGTTCCTTCGGATGGGCCACTCTTTTTGTCCAAGACAGGTCAGAAACGTGTATAAGCCCTTCTATCCCATTCTCCAGTTCCGCAAACGCGCCGTAATCAGTGATTGTGCTGATCTTGCCCTTCACTCGGTCGCCGACCTTATAACGCCCGTCGACCCCTTCCCATGGATCTTTTTCAAGTTGTTTGATCCCAAGAGACAATTTCTGGTTATCCTTATCGGTTTTGAGAACAACTGCCTCAACCTTATCCCCTAGTTTAAATCTTTCATTGGGATGAGTGAATTTTTTGCTCCATGAAAATTCGGATATATGTATAAGCCCTTCTATCCCCTTCTCAAGCTCGACGAATATCCCGTAAGGCATAATATTAACTACCGTTCCTTTTATTACAGTACCTTCCGGATATTTTTTGTCGATGTCCTCCCAAGGATTTGAACTTATCTGCTTGAAACCAAGCGAAACCTTAACGGTCTCTTTATCAAAATCCAAGATCTTCACGTTCATCTCGTCGCCTATCTTTGCAACTTCACTGGGGTGGCCTATCCTGCCCCAGCTCATATCGGTAATATGGAGAAGTCCTGTTATCCCCCCTCCGATATCGATAAAGGCGCCGAAATCGGTTATATTTTTAACCAATCCCCTAACTATGTCCCCCTTATTGATCGTTTCGAGAATAGCTTGTTTTTCGCCTTTTCTCTTTTCTTCGACAAGTTCTTTTCTTGACAGGACTATGTTCCTGCGCGGGATGTTGATCTTGACTATCTTGAACTCCATCTTTTTGCCGAGTATTCCGTCCGGCCCGCCGATATCCTGCATCATTGACAAACTCGCCGGCAGAAACGCCTGCATCCCAATATCTACCATAAAACCGCCTCTGACTTTTCTGAAGACTTTACCCTCTATCACATCGCCTTCCTTGCGGTTCTCGATGATATCTTGCCAGCTTCTCATTTTTTTGGCTTTTTCATGGGAAAGTACCACCATGCCGAGATCATTCTCTTTAGACTCAAGCATTACAGA
>JAQUNB010000020.1 GCA_028717825.1 Candidatus Omnitrophota bacterium | reverse complement strand
AACACATTATATACATGAAAGAGATTGAAAGCAAGTTTTTTTTAAAAGAGAACTGTGCAAAAGACAAGTTTTTTCTTGATCTCGTGAGGGGGACAATGCGCGGGCGGCGCCGAGAAAGGCATCCAGGGGCTAAGTCCGTGGGCAGCGCCTCTAAACACCTTTTAAAATGGGCAAGATAGCGGATAACAGCTTGGCGAAAAGCTAAACTACTTGACTTACAAACAGGGTATGATATAATCAAAAACCACTATTTTCAAGAAGAAGGAGACGAAGCGAAAACTTTAAGGAGAGTATAGAGTGAAAAAAAATCTAAGACCAAAATCTAATCGAAAAAGAAAAAGAAAACACGGTTTTTTAAAGAGAAGCCGCTCCAGATGCGGGCGAGAAGTGATAAGAAGAAGAAGAAACAAGGGCCGGAAACGCCTTACCGTGTGAAGATAAAGCATCTTTTGAACACAAGCGACTTTCGACAAATAGTGTCCAGAGGGAAAAAGCAGAAAGTAGGCGCTTTTTCCGCATATTTCGCGCCAAATCCCACTGAAAACGGGCCGCTATATATAGGAATAGTGTTGCCCAAGCGGCATGCCCAGAAAGCCGTAACGCGGAATTACATTAAGCGCGTTATTTATAGCTATTTTCGGGAAAAAGCGGAAAAGCTCCAAAAAGCCGGTACGATAGTGATCCGGCTGGAAAGACCCCCGGCAGCCACGGACAGAAAGCAGCTTTTGAAAGAAATACAACAAACAATAGATGCGGTCTCTACTAAAATATAAACTATGAAAAGAACCTTAATTGCGCTTATAAACACATATAGGAAACACATAAGCCCTTATATACCAAGGAGTTGTAGATTTTATCCAACCTGTTCACAATATGCGATAGAGGCTATAGAACGATTTGGCATAAGTAAAGGCGCGATATTGGCCGCATGGCGTGTTTTGAGGTGTAACCCGTTTTCAAAAGGCGGATATGATCCCGTGCCGCAATGCATGGATATGGTATCCTTGCACAAAACCGAACTAAAAATGCGCAACATATTATAATATAAGGTGTTATAAAAATGGAAAAAAGACTAATTGCCGCTATTGCCCTATCATTGCTTGTGCTTTTATCATTTCAATGGATCATCGGAAAGAAAACCGAACCAGCCCCGACACAACAAGCAGTTCAATCCGAGCAAAAACACGAGACCATGACTGTGCCAACACAGCTGGAACCGCAAACAAAAAATAAAACCGACGAATACGCAGCGCCAACAAAAGAAAACACAACCGATATCGAAACAAACAACCTGATCCTAACATTTTCAGATATAGGCGGAAGCATCAAAAAAGTTGTATTAAAGACGACTCCGCAAAACAGTAAAACTGTAATATATGAAACACTTTACGATGAAAAGAATCCAGAGAAACGAATTTTTGCTATGTCAGACAACCAGCACAGTAATCTGTCCACCAGACAATTTGTCCTATCGCAAGGATCAGACTATTTGGAATATACCGTGAAAGAGCCCGGTAAAATCGAAATACAAAAAAAATACAGCATCGATAGAACACAGGATGTTGTAAACACAACGATTTCGGTAAAGAATCTGTCCAAAGAAACAAAGGAATACTATTATCAAGTGATAGGGCCGTCTTCACTCGCTATCTCTAACGAAGTAGACGCGCGCAATTTTTTACAAATGGATACGTTGGTGGGCACCGAGATCTGGAAAATCCGTGCAACTAAGGGGAAGATCAAGCAGAAAGCCGGCGATATCGCTTGGATAGGAATAAAAAACAAATATTATACGATTGCATGCAAACCGTTCGGTTGCGTTGAAGAAGTGTTTGTGGGGGAGCAAGACAACAATCTGGTCAGCTCTTTGAAAAGGAGAACCGAGACGCTATACCCGGAAAAAGAGATAAATGACAAATATTTATTTCACTCCGGCATACTTAACCAAAAACAACTTGCAAAAATAGGATACAGTTTACAGGATCTGGTTGACTATGGTTTTTTTGGCGGCATAAGCAAACTCCTTTTATCAATACTAGCCGTTTTTCATAAGGTTACGAACAATTGGGGTTTAGCGATAATCCTCCTTACCTTGGTGATGAACATTATTCTCTTCCCGCTCACCATGAAAAGCCTTACGTCGATGCATCAAATGAAAAAGGTACAGCCGCATATCAATAAACTACGCGATCTGCACAAAGACGACCCACAGCGCCTTAACAAAGAGATGCTAGAGCTATACAAACAATACAACATTAATCCTATCGGCGGATGTCTCCCGATGTTGCTACAAATGCCCGTGTTTATTGCACTTTATCAGGGGTTGATCCGGTCTGTCGAGCTCAAGGGGGCACAATTTTTATGGATCAAGGACTTGTCTAGGCCGGAACATGTGCCAATACCGTTTACGCTGCCGCTCTTAGGAAACAGCATTAATATTCTTCCGATCGTAATGATCATCGTTATGGTGATCCAGCAAAAAGTTTCTCAGTTTGGATCTCCCACGGATATGTCGCCGGAACAAAGAAACCAACAACGTATGATGACCGTTGTGATGCCCGTCGTATTTGGGTTTATTTTTTATGGAATGCCGTCCGGACTTGTTTTATACTGGCTAACCAACACAATATTGATGGTCGGTGAGCAAAAACTCATCGGATCACGCATGGATAAAGAGTAATATGACCCAAAAACAAGAAATAACCACAATTGAAGTAGATGCGATAACCGTGGAAGCAGCCATCCGCAAGGCCCTAAAAATGCTCGGCGCCAAGAAAAAAGACGTAGAGATAGAGATCCTCAAGGAAGAACACAAGGGGCTTTTTGGCATGGAAGGCTCGGGGCTTGCCCGGATCAAGGCCACTATCAAGCTACAAAACCCACAGCAATAACAAACTATCCTAGCATACCAACACAAAATAGATTACTAGAAGTTTCCACGTGGAAACCCTTGCGTATGGTGCATAGCGACGGAAACGAGAGACAAACATCTTGCAGACGGCATATAGCATATGGCAGGTGGGATTAAATAAGCAAACCCCGAACCACAATTCTCACATCTGTCAACCTTGACTTTCACTATTATGTATGATAACATTATGAGCAAATTTAGCGTTTCCACGTGGAAACATTCACTTCATACCAACAAAAACATAAAGAAGGACCCATGAAAAAAATAGCCTTCTGCAATCAAAAAGGCGGAGTAGCAAAAACGACATCCGCACTTAACATTGCCGCATATCTTGCTATTCACGGAAAAAGAACATTGCTTATCGACCTAGATCCACAGGCAAATGCGACCAGCGGAGCCGGTCTAAATAAAAATGATGTCCAAAAAAGCATATACAACGTTTTGCACGAACATATTAGAATCGAAGAAGCCATTTTCCCCACAGCAATAGAAAGATTATCAATAGTACCCTCAAACCTCAACCTTACTGGTGCGGAAGTCGAATTAGTCAATGTAATGGGACGAGAGTATCGTTTAAAAAAAGCGCTACTAACCATTCAAGAATTATTTGATTATGTTATTTTTGATTGTCCTCCGTCTTTGGGGCTTTTAACCATTAATGGATTATCGGCGGCTGATTCAGTGATCATCCCTATCCAGTGCGAATATTACGCACTTGAAGGATTGGGTCAGTTAATGAAAACCTTGGATCTTATAAGGGAAAATCTTAATGAATCACTGGCCGTTGAGGGCGTTCTCATGACGTTGGCGGATTATAGGACAAACCTCACAAAAGAAGTTATCAATGAAGTCCGGCAATATTTTGGGAAAAAAGTTTATCAGACCGTAATCCCCAGAACTATCAAGCTGACAGAAGCTCCAGGTTTTGGGAAACCCATAGCTTTGTATGCCCCGGACTCACCCGGAGCGATAAAATATAACAATGTTGTAAAAGAAATGCTGGGGATATCAATAGAAGCAGAAACGATTATAAAACAAGAAGTTACAGAAAATATTTTGGAGGCCAGCCATGGAGAAGAAATTAGGTAAAGGACTAAGCGCGCTCATTTCTGAGGACCCAACGAAGACAAGAGAAAGAGTCGCAAATATCCGTTTAACAGATATTGTCCCCAACCCTTTTCAGCCGCGAAGGATCTTCGGACAGGAAAAAATGACCGAACTAGTAGAATCGCTAAAAGAAAAAGGCGTTATACAGCCGATACTTGTAAGACCCGCAGGCGCGGGATACGAGCTCATTGCCGGTGAACGCAGATGGCGTGCGGCAAAAGAATTACAATTATCGGAGATCCCTGCTATCATCAAAAACGACATAGACGACGCAAATTGTCTGGAGATATCTATTATCGAAAATATACAGCGAGAAGAATTAAACCCGCTTGAAGAAGCGAACGCTTATAAAGAACTCGCCGATAAATTTGAACACACACTAGAAAAGATCGGACAAATGGTCGGCAAAGACAAAACAACAATATCGAACAGTCTTCGCATATTAACATTACCGTCGGAAATAACAAAATTTATCGAAGACGGTTCTATTTCGGCTGGGCACGCAAAAGCCCTGCTGTCGCTGGAAAGCGAGTATCGGAGAAAAAAAATAGCGAAACTGATCGTTAAAAAAGGGATTTCTGTAAGAGAGACGGAACAACTTGTAAAACGCGTGATCGATCCCAGGAAAAAATCTGTTCTGCCGAAAGATCCGGAAATTTCCACCATTGAAGAAACCCTGCAGCATAAATTAGGAACGAAGGTGCAGATAATCCAAGGAAAAAAAAGGGGTCGTATCGAGATACAATATTTCTCGAACGAAGATCTGCAAAGATTGTTAGGGCTTTTGCTGCCAAATGGGTGATGGATTTGTTAGTTTCGAAGAAACAAAAAAGGCCGCGTGTAGACGCGGCCTTTTTTTGTGCGGGGATCTGTACATAATCATGCTTGGCGGGCCGTCGTTTATTTATATACATAACAAACCCCGCCGGCAGAGCCCGCAGAAAACCCGCATAATATTTAATTACGGCAACTAATTTGGGCGCCGTTGTTAGGCACGAAATAGTTAGCAATCTAGCTTGACATAATTTAACTATAAATGTAAGATATACATTATTTGTTAATATAATAAAAAGGATATTGTCCATTTTTTCGAATGTTATATGGCAAAACATATAATAAGGATATTATGTTGTCTGACAAAAAGACTCAGGTTACAAGAAAAATAATATCGCTAAGCGTTTCCTTGTCGTTTATTTTGCAAGGCGTCGCTTGGCCGTTACCCGCCGACGATCTGTTGAGCCCGAAACAAACACTTCAGGCGCAGACAGTATGCACGTCCCTTTCGGAAGTCGCCTTGCTGGAGATCCAAAAAAACCTGATCGGCACGATGGCGCTAAGGGGAGATTCCTTTGTCAACATGAATGCCGGACTTAAACAATGGCTGTGGGAAGCGCCCCATGATTTTGATATTCCAAAAAAACCCTTATTCGAGATAGTAAAGGCGCCGACACCCGTTGATGGCGGGGTAGAAGTTGAAGTTGTTCTACATAACGCCGGAACGGGCGATCAAAATTTTAAAATTATTGCAACCTGCCCCGTTTTATCCGACGGGTCTTTGGATCTGGCTAACAAAGCGATCAGGATGGTGCCTATTCCGGCCCACGGCCCTCGGCCCTCGGCCCTCGGAGAACGAAAGATGAGAGACGAAGGACGAACCACGAACCCCGAAACACTAAACACGAAGCACAAGTCACCAGTCACGGGGCAACAGCCCGACGCCGGCGGGAGGATCGCGACGTATGAAGACAACAAGCTTATAAAAGTGGAAGACCGGAAAACAGGGATAATTTGGGAAGAGTATGGCTATGGGGAAGACGGGAACGTCGAATCAGTCATACTGTATAACCCAAAAAGCGGAGAGAAAATAAAATGCGCCACAAAGGATCAAAAAAACTGGCTTATATACCGCCAGACAGAAAACGGAAAAAGTTTTAGCGAGAAAGAAATAGGCGAGTTTGTTTTTAGAAGAAAGCTCATAGATCAAGCGACAAGCGAAGAATACGATAACTTAGATACGATGGTGATAAAGAACGCGAAAATAGATCAAGGAGCGGGGATCTGTAAAACTATCATGCAATGGACGGGGCTCAGCAGTCGCAGGGAGCAAAGAAAATTAAAACACGAGAACGCGTATAATCCAAAAGTGGCGAACAATAGCAGGAATATTTTTGATACCAGAAAAGACAAGCTGATCTTGGGGCAGGGATTGTGGGCTGACGAAGGCGGGAAAAGAATAGATTTTTCAAATGAAGAAGAACTGCAGAAGATTTTACAGGAACAAACATATATTATTCTGCTGCCGGACGGAACAGAAGCGGATTTTAGAATAAAAGGCGGGGGAATGGTAAAAGAGATGGTGTGGAACCTTCCGGACGCAGGATATACGGCTGTGATAGAAGACGGCGCTGTAATTGTCCGAAACCATGGCGGGGAAATAATTCCTGTTAATTATAACGAGGGCTTTTATTGGGAAGGCGAAGCCGATGCCGATAAAATTACCGCGACACAACTTCGCGATGACGAAACCCGCCGGCAAAAAGAACTAGCCACGGGTCACAAACCACCAGCCATAACAACTCGGCCCGATGGCGACGGGAGGGAAGCGACATACCTAGATGATAAAATACTGAGATCTAAAGATCTAGCGACAGGAAGAATTTGGGAAGAGTATGTGTATGGGGAAGACGGCAACATAAAGAAAGTAAAACTATATAATCCCGTTGTGGGGGAAATAATCGAATTGAAATACAGCAACGAAAAAGAAAGCGAGACGCAAGGAATTATTGATCGGGGAAGGGAACGGACAGATTTTCCCGAAGAAATAGAAGTCATAAATATTTATAAAAATGGGAAGGACATAGGGTATGTTGTCATAATGAGAAAAAAAGGACAATATATTACCCAAACGAATGTCCTGATCGACCCGGGAGAAGACACACAAAACACGGGTATCGGGAAAACAGTTAAAAGATGGCTTGCGCTGGAAGCAGATCGCGAAACAGAAGAAGGGATCTTGCGCATAGAGGATACAAGAGAGCCAAGAGCGGCAGCGATCAACGAGACACTTTATGATCTTTCTACGCTTGTAATTTCACACGGGGGATTCGCCAGCGAAGGGGGAAGCGCAAAAACTATTTTGAAAGGACCAAATAAAGCAGAACTGAAAAAATATTTACAAAACAGGATCTTTTCTTTCAGAACCAGGGGGAAAAGCATAAAAATAAAAGCAGAAAACGGTGTTTGGGA
This sequence comes from Candidatus Omnitrophota bacterium, assembly GCA_028717825.1. Classification (GTDB taxonomy): domain Bacteria; phylum Omnitrophota; class Gorgyraeia; order Tantalellales; family Tantalellaceae; genus JAQUNB01. The sequence goes on along the minus strand of JAQUNB010000020.1, from coordinate 3,360 downwards.
AAACATATCGCAAACGAAAATCCCCGATGGATACAAGATCACCCTTGAGGATGGCAGGCTAAATGTCAGAGACCCTGACGGGAAATATATCGAATTAGAATTTGATAAAGAGCAGAGCCCTTGGTGGGAAGGGAAAGTAGACAGAAAGCGAATAATCGCGGGGCAGCTTCGCGATGACGAAATCCGCCGGCAAAAAGAACGAACTCCGAACCACAAACCACAAACCCTGGACGACGGTACCGCCGCCCGAATGGGGAAAAAATATCAACATGTCAAAATAACCGGGATAACGAAGGACGAGAGATCCGCCTTCGCCAAAGCTACGGCGGACAGGCGAGAGACGAGAGACGAAGGCCGAGGGCCGGGGGCCGAGGGCAGGGAAACAGGATACGCAAAAGGCGACAACATCACACTGCAAGTTTCCGCGTATAATGTGGAAACAGGAAAAGAAGAAACTTTTCCGCTTTCAGCTTATGTCCACGGACCGGTAGAGCCTCAACAAAAAGAAGAAATATTAAAGGTTACCAAAGACATCTACAAAGAGCTTGTAAATGCTATTATCGGGCTTTTCCCGCAAAATGTTCCGCTAATTATATTAAAGAAACTCAAAAAAGACATTTTCGGTATTGCATCTACGGGCACATATGACTTTATAGCGCTATATAAGACGTTACAAAACGATCCCGTTGCGCTGTTCCATGAAATGGCGGAGTATTTAGCCCGAACGGAAAGACTTTTATTAGAAAACGAAGGGGATCGAATAAATATACTAATTGATGGCGTTCAGAAACGAACAATACGAATAACAGACGATGACGCCTTCAATCAAATCATGAAAGATCCAAAAGACCCGCACTACCTTTTGCGAGCGCTACAACTGCAAATGTTCCGGCAAGGAGAGGACAAGCGTCTAACCCAAACGATAAAGAACGAACAGAAACCCCGGAACATATTATTTGAAATATCCGGCGAAAAACGTTCCATTTCTTATTCCGGCCCGGGCGATTTTGAGCTGGAATATGTTTTCAAAAAAGAGGATAAACTATTCGCGGTTCGAAGAAAAAATCATCAAAAAACGACGTACGGTCTGATCTATGAGATCCGCGATTTTTGGGTATACGAAATCCTGCAAGACGGAAAAGAAAAATTTGCCGGCGGATTATATTATGTTATTCCATCCGATGCCAAAGATAATGCTATAACGTCGGTTTCATATAACTGGGGAGAACTTAGTAAGACAAGGGTGTGTCCTTATCCGTTTTTCGTGGAGCCGGAATACCAAACACCCGTATATTCTTTAGGTTCTATTCTGATCGCGTCCGCTGTGACGTATATGAAAAAGAAAGACGGAGTCAAGCGATACATGTATGCCAACGGAAATGAACTTGCGCGAAAAGCTATCTTGAAAGCAATGCCCGATTTTGATTTTGATAAACATATCAGTTATTTTGAAGGCGAAAGGGCCGAATATATTTTAAGCGAGAATAAGCTAAAAGGCGCAAGCAGACTCATAGAAGAACAGTCTTTCCCGGAGATAGTTGGCGCGCAAAACGCGGCACAAAGCAAAAAGATAGTAGACTCTTTTGGAGAATTCAAAAATATGATCCCACACATCCTAAGTATCGATAAAATCGAACATTTGGATTGGACGTCTTACCCGCGCGAGGCCCCGGGAGACATCGAAGAAGAAGCCGCGGGGATGTGCCATGCGTTGTCCGCGGTTTCCCTATCATCTCTTAAATATCTCGCCGATAACGGAGAAGAACTACTCAATATATTGGCTGATAACGACGCTACTGAAATATATTTGCGGCTTTTGCGACATGAAAGCTTCAGAAAACTATTTAACGCGATGATCAAATGGGCAGAACCCGAAAGATATGGGATCCAAGGAGGGTTGCAGGTGGGGGAAACCTTCCCGGGTCAAGAGCAAAACGCCGTGTTGTTAAAAAATGTTGATATAGGGGTGGACCCCTTGAACGGATCGATAAATATTAGTAAGGCAAGAGCGCCGCTTGGAACAGCGTTTGTGCTCACCGCTAACGGCGGGCTTCGAAAAGGCCCCGCGGAACTTGACATCAACGCTTGTATCGTAAGAGACAAAGAAGACATTTCTTTTATGAAGCTTGAGGGCCCTCCAAGTAGAAAATCGCTCGAACAAATAGCGTCACGCCTTGGGAAAAATGTAAGAGACCTCAAGATCATAATACCCGTTGGACAACGACATATATGGGAGCCTAAAACAGGCAGAAAAAAAACCGATTTTTTAATGAATGCTCTTATTGCCGCCGGGATTAGATATAAGACCGAGGATTATGGAACGATCAAAAGGGAAGTGGAACGGAACGGTTTATATAAGAACGGTAACATATATATCACCATGAAAATATTTCCGGCTGTACTTGAATTATTAGACGGAAACGCGGACTTGATCTTAGGGGCAGACTCGGCCAACGACTATGCGCATGCCGCTTTTGTGCTCAAGGCATATGGTAAGAACAACGATCTCATGAGGTTCAGGTCTCAATCGGACCTATCGGACGGCGAAGAAGGGAGCGATAAATGGCCCAACATTTATGACCCCGTAGATCCCTCGGAAAGTGATATTGGAACTTTCAGAAGATATGGGTTTTTCCCCGATCATGTGCAAGTGCCAGAAGGAGGTAATCTCCGGAACTGGACCCACATCATAAACGAAGATGCTTTTGTGAAAACTAAGAATGGCGCAATGATCCTTCCCGGCATCAGAAAGTGCGGCGAATGGGGCGGGATAAGCGATCCGGTGTTTAGTGAAGACATGACAAAGGTAACTCTGACATTTTGTTTTATTGGGCTATCCGGCGATATTCATAGAATAAAAATAACCTATAATACAACCGTGAAAGGTCTTCTGGCACAATATAAACGAGAAGAAAAAGAAAAAAACATGGAGTTTTTAGAAACAGCCCATCGCTTGGCGGAAGTCTATCTTGATTTGGGCAGCCTAGAAAATGCACAAAAGATCATGAAAGAGATAGATCAGAAAGAACAAAAAATATACATGATAAACCGCCGGAACAAAAGAGATGACCCGATCCAACCGGCAAACAGCCAAAAGAAACTTTGGAAAAAAGGCAAACTGGAGCGGAGCCTATTTAAAGCGCATTTAAATCTTCTTTTTACTCTTAAAACAATGATGCAAAAAGAAACAAGGCGGGAACAGGCAATAAAAATTTTACAAGAAGTAGATAAGTTTATGGACGAGGAAGGCATTTTGCCGGAAAACAGAGCGCAAAAAATAATGGAAGTACGGCCATTGTTAGGGGTTATGATAAGAAAGATCTATCAACAAATGGGCGACGACAAACGCACGACCGGCGA
>JAQUNB010000019.1 GCA_028717825.1 Candidatus Omnitrophota bacterium | reverse complement strand
CGCCCATTATATAATTGAGAACAATGGTAGAGTTGAAAACTTAAAAAAAGGAGTAGATGCGTTATGGCGAAAATGGCAAGGAACGAAAAAGAATTAGACATCGTAAAACTGAAGAACATGAAGATCGCGGAGCTCAACGATATTGCGAAAGGGCTTGAGATTAACGGTATCAGCGGTCTTAAAAAACATGATCTTATTTTTAAGATCCTTCAGGCAAAAATCGAAAAAGACGGTTTCGCGTATGGAGAAGGGGTCCTCGAGGTTTTGGAGGACGGGTTTGGTTTTTTAAGGAGCCCGGATTATAACTATTTGCCGTGCCCTGACGATATATATGTTTCTCCATCACAGATCCGAAGATTTAATTTAAGGACGGGAGATACCGTCAGCGGGCAGATCAGACCGCCAAAAGAAGGGGAACGATATTTCGCCCTATTGAAGGTGGAAGCTGCCAACTATGAAAACCCGGAGGTCGCGAAAAACCGGATACTTTTTGAAAATCTCACGCCATTATATCCGAATGAACGATTTCTCTTAGAAGCCGAGCCCAGCGAGATCTCTATGAGGGTCATGGATCTTTTGACCCCGGTAGGAAAAGGCCAGAGAGGGCTTATTGTGGCTCCGCCATACAGTGGCAAGACCGTGTTCCTGCAGAAATTTGCCAACAGCATCACTCGGAACTATCCCGAAGTAAAATTGATAATACTCCTTATCGATGAGCGCCCGGAAGAAGTTACCGACATGCAGAGGTCTGTAAAGGCTGAGGTTATCGCGTCAACTTTTGATGAACAGGCGCAGAGGCACACGCAGGTTGCCGAAATGGTGCTGAGTAAAGCCAAAAGACTTGTTGAACACAAGTATGACGTGGTAATACTTCTTGATTCGATTACGCGTTTAGCTCGTGCATATAACACGGTTGTCCCGCATTCAGGGAAGATCCTCTCGGGAGGTGTCGATGCGAATGCCTTGCACAAACCAAAAAGATTTTTTGGGTCAGCAAGGAACGTGGAAGAAGGCGGTAGTTTGACCATTATCGCGACAGCTCTAATAGATACGGGTAGCCGCATGGATGAAGTTATTTTTGAAGAGTTTAAAGGAACCGGCAATATGGAGATCCAGCTGGACCGTAATCTCTTCCAGCGGAGGATATATCCCGCGCTTGATATCAAGAGATCTAATACAAGGAGAGAAGAGCTTCTGGTCCCCGAAGATGAACTTAAACGGGTATGGCTTATGCGTAAGGTGCTGAGCGATCTGGATACGGCGGAAGCGATGCAACTTCTCATCGATAGACTTAAAAAAACCAAAACGAACAAAGAGTTTTTGGATAACATGGGTAAATCATAAGTTGGCTGGGCGGCGCGTGTGGATTAACACCGATTGTTCCAAAAATGCAAGGCCGGGATAGCTTACAAGGCTAATTTGAAAGAATCGTAATTAATGCTTGATATTTACCGGTTTTTGAGTAAAATAATATATCCAAAATTAGAGTTATAGAACAACGGGAAATTATAACTATTGCTAGTGATTATACTTAAAAGGGGGTTAGAGGTGAAAAAAGGTATTCATCCTAAATATGCGGAATCAACAATAATTTGTGCTTGTGGAAATACGGTTAAGACACGTTCCACAAAAGAGACGATACATGTCGAAATATGCTCAAATTGTCATCCGTTCTATACTGGTAAACAAAAACTTGTTGACTCTGCCGGGAGAGTGGAGCGTTTTCAGAAACGTTATGCAAAGAAAAATGTAGACTCGCAAACAACGCAGTCTAAAGATATTGTTTCTGATGAAACAAATAAATAAAAGATAACCTTTTGCTTATTGGGCTATCGTGCGCTTAATTATTAAAGCTATTGATTTTGTTAGGCTTTAAATAAATAATTTCGCGATAGCCCAATAACTTTTTTATCAGCATGTAAATATATGGGAAAGATATTTGAGGTTTTGCATAAGAAAAAAGAAAGATTCAAGACTTTAGAAAAAGAGCTTGCTTCGCCTGATATCCTTTCAAACAGGGAAGAGTATAAAAATAAAGTTAAAGAATACGCCGCGTTAAAGGAACTTGTATCAAAATACGATGGTTATTTGGTGTTGGAGCACGAGAAGAGTGAGCTTGAGAAAATGATCGCCGAAGAAAATAAAGAAAGCGAATACGCGTATCTGGCGAAAAGCGAGCTGGAAAACGTAGTTGCGGCGATGCAGGCGAAAGAGAAGGAACTTGAGGATCACTTATTGGCAGGGGATGACAATGAGTATGATCGGAACGTTATAATGGAAATACGGGCCGGTACCGGCGGAGTAGAAGCGGGATTGTTCGCGTCCGATCTCTACAAAATGTATGTAAGATACGCCGAGTCGAAAGATTGGAAAGTATCGGTAATGAGTTTGAGCGAGACGGAAAAAAGCGGGATAAAGGAAATTATTTTTTCGATCGAAGGCAAAAACGCTTTTAAATATCTAAGATTTGAGATGGGCACGCACAGGGTGCAGCGGGTACCGGAAACGGAAGCGAGCGGACGTATCCATACTTCGGCGGCGACAGTGGCGGTTCTCCCCGAAGCCGAAGACATAGAAGTCGATATAAAACCGCAGGATCTCAAAATAGATTCTTATCGTTCGAGCGGTGCCGGCGGACAACACGTTAATGTCACTGATTCGGCTATACGTATAACACATTTGCCTACGGGGGTTGTAGTTTGTTGTCAGGATGAAAGAAGCCAGAATAAGAATCGTCTAAAAGCCATGAGGGTGCTTAAGGCGAGGTTGCTTGAAAAAATGCAGGACGATCAGACAAAAGCTATATCTGACGAAAGAAAAAAACAGATCGGAAGCGGTGACCGGTCGGAAAAAATCAGAACTTACAATTTTCAGGAGAACAGGATCACCGATCATAGGATAAATCTTTCTCTTTATAACTTATCGCGGATAATCGAAGGCGACCTTGATGAACTCATAGCGGCTCTAAGCGAAGAAGATAGAAAGATCAGATTGGCCGCGACAAAATAAATTTGGTAGGCAGGGATAGATGATAACGGAATATTCGGAGACAGTCCCAGTGCAATACGAAGAGGGTAAGGCCTCTTTCATGGGGATGGATATAAAAGTTGATAGCCGCGTATTTATACCGCGGCCCGAAACCGAACTTCTTGTTGAAAAAACGGCGTATTTTTTAAAGGCGGCAGGAAAGACCGGGCCTTCCGTCTTGGATCTGTGCACGGGCAGCGGCGTTATAGCCTTGGCTCTTTCAAAGCTTGTGGAAAATGTAAAGGTTACGGCATCCGACATAAGCGAAGACGCATTAGTTGTCGCCCGCGATAATTTTTTAACGCATAATGGAAAAGCCGATGTTACTTTCATAGTATCCGATATGTTCTCTGCGTTTGGTGAAGGCGGGATCTTTGACTGTATAGTCTCAAACCCGCCCTATGTTTCAAGACGGGATTACGAAAAGCTCGATCCATGGGTTAAGGCTGAGCCGAAACAGGCGCTTTATTCGGGGGACGAAGGGCTGGATCATCTTGCCGCACTTACAGAACACGGTCTAAAATATCTTTCGGATGGCGGTTTTATGGCTGTTGAGATCGGTTATGATCAGGCTGAAAAAGTAAAGGGTATGTTTAAGACAGCCGGTTTTAAAAATATAACTTCTTTTGAGGACTTCAATAAATTTGAACGTGTTATAATAGGGTGGAAAAATGGATAAACTTATCGTCGAGGGCGGGCACAAATTGGTGGGGAATATTTGCATAAGCGGCGCTAAAAACGCGTGTTTGCCAATACTCGCGGCGGCTTTACTTACTGAAGAAGAATGTGTCATATCGAATGTGCCGTTATTAAAAGATGTTTCCACAATGATCAATATCCTCGCCTCTCTCGGAAGAGATGTCAAAAAAGAAGGCGATAAAGTGATAATCGCCCGCGGGCGAGTAACGAACGTAACGGCATCTTACGAAATGGTAAGCACCATGCGTGCCTCAGTTGCGGTTTTAGGGCCGCTTATCGGCAGGTACAGAGAAGCTAAAGTTTCTTTCCCGGGCGGGTGCGTTATCGGGCCACGTCCGATTGATCTGCACCTCAAAGGGCTGAGGGCTTTGGGTGTTGATATTGATATTAAAGAAGGATATATAATCGCCAAAGCAAAAAAATTGAAAGGTAACAGGATCTATCTAGGGGGCCATTTTGGCTCGAGCGTTCTTGCCACAGACAACACTCTGATGGCTAGCGTTCTGGCTGAAGGCGAGACGATCATTGAAGACGCGGCTTGTGAACCCGAGGTAACTGATCTCGTCGAATTTTTACAGTCTATGGGGGCGGATATTAGCGGCAAAGGAACACCTACCCTACGGGTGCGCGGAGTGAAAAAACTTAAAGGTGCTAAACATTCGGTTATCCCTGACAGGATCGAAACAGGCACATACATGATAGGTGCCGTAATAACGGGCGGAAAACTATTTTTAGAAGGCACCACGGTCGATCATAACTTGGCCTTGATGGATAAACTACATGAGTGCGGCGGAGAGATAAAAGAACATAAAAGCGGTATAGAGATCTCTCGCAAAACAAATAAGATCAAAGCCACTGATGTGACGACCTTAACGTATCCGGGATTTCCGACGGACCTGCAGGCACAGATGATGAGTTTGGTAACGATCGGTGACGGCATAAGTGTAATTACGGAAAAGATCTATCCCGAACGGTTCATCCATATAAGTGAATTGAACAGGATGGGCGCAAACATAATACTCGAAGGGTCGACCGCTATCATAAAAGGTGTTCCCTCGCTTAGCGGGGCACCTGTTATGGCTTCTGACCTCAGGGCATCGGCTGCGCTTGTTCTCGCGGGGCTGGTCGCTGACGGTAAAACGGAGATCGCGAGGGTATATCATTTAGACAGAGGGTACGAACGTATCGAAGAAAAATTAACGGCTTGCGGAGCCAAGATCTACAGAGTGAAAGAATAACGTTAGCGGTAGGTTTAAGATAAAACGTCTATAGCTGGCAGAAAAGAGGAGGAATAGAGATGGCAGTTGTTATAAGATTAAAGAGGTTCGGGACGAAGAAGTTTCCCTTCTTTCGTATCGTCGCGATCACTAAATCAAATCAGAGAGACGGAGAGACTCTGGAAGAGTTCGGATATTATGACCCTAAAAAAGGGAAAAATTATATCTCGATAGACAGGGAACGATTTGATTATTGGGTGGGAAAGGGCGCCGTGCCTTCGAGAACAGTAACGAATATCCTAAAAAAAGTTAAGCTGTAACAATAGCTTTTTGAGAGTTACCATGCGGATCGATATTGTAACTATATTTCCGAAGATGTTCGACTGTGTGTTCGATGAGTCCATGATCAAGATCGCCCGACGTAAAAAACTGGCGGATGTAAAAACGCATGATCTGCGCAAATGGACCCACGACAGGCACAGAACGGTTGACGATAAACCTTACGGCGGCGGACCCGGTATGGTGATGAAGGTCGAACCGATCGACAGGTGTTTGGAAGAGCTTAAAACAGGGGCATGGCTGGATAAGGAAGAAAAGGTGATCCTTTTGACGCCGCAGGGCGAAAAATTCAGCCAGAAAAAAGCTAAAGAGTTATCCAAGCTCAAGAGGATGATAGTTCTATGCGGGCATTACGAAGGCTTTGATGAGCGTATAAGAAGCCTTGTTGACATTGAAATATCCATTGGGGATTATATTCTTACTTGCGGAGAACTTCCAGCTATGGTTTTATGTGACGCAGTGATAAGACTCATTCCCGGGGTCTTAGGTGATACCGAGTGCCTTGTGAACGAATCGTTCGAAGAGGGGCTTTTAGAGTATCCGCAATATACAAGGCCGGCGGAATATAAAAATATGAGCGTTCCGGAAGTATTGCTTTCCGGTGATCCTAAAAAGATAAACGCTTGGAACCGGCAAGAAGCGCTTGCAAGGACAAAAAAGAGGCGGCCGGATCTTGTTGCATAGTAAAGAGTGCGGGTACTATAAAACCGATCATAAAAGTAACTTAGGATAAAGCGACAACAGAGGTTGTTGGTCAAATATAAAATAGTTTCGGGCTGTGCGCTTGGCAAACCGAGATGAGCTGAAAGAGGAGGAAAAAATGAAACAAGTAATGGCACTTGCACAAAAATTCATGAAAAAGAAATTGCCGCAGTTCAATATAGGAGATTCTGTGGACGTCCATTTTAAGATCAAAGAGGAAAATAAGATGCGTGTTCAGATCTATTCGGGCATCGTTATCGCCAGAAGAGGCAGCGACTTAGGTGAGACATTTACCGTACGGCATGTTTCTTACGGGGAAGGCGTCGAAAAAGTGTTTCCTATCCACTCACCTCTACTTGAGAAGGTTGTTGTAAAGAAAAAAGGTGAAGTTCAAAGAGCAAAATTGTATTTCTTGCGCGGGAAAAAAGGCAAAAAAGCTGTAAAGGTTAAGGAAAAAGTTGCCCAAAAAGAAGCATAACGTCATAAAGAAAGACTACTTTTTTTATGAAAAGAAGGCCGCCGCCGAAGGATATCGCGTGATCGTCGGTATAGATGAAGCAGGCAGAGGACCTTTAGCGGGGCCTGTTGTCGCCGGTGCGGTAGTAATAAAAGACCCGGATTTTTGTGAACGGATAGACGATTCCAAAAAATTGACCGAAAAGATGAGGGAACGCGCTTTTATCGATATAATGAAACGGTGTGATGTCGGTATCGGCACGGTAAGCGTCGAAGATATAGACAGAGTGAATATATTTAACGCGACTCTTCTTGCGATGCAGAGGGCAATTAGTGAGTTGAGCACCACACCAGATTATCTGTTAGTTGACGGGAGAATGAATATCCCGGTTAACCAGCCACGGACATACCTCATCGGGGGAGAGGCTCTAAGTATTTCCATCGCATGTGCTTCCATCATCGCGAAAGTTTTCAGAGATCGGCTGATGGTCGAAGAAGACAAAAAATATCCGTTCTATGGTTTCAAAAAACATAAAGGTTACGGCACAAAAGAACATTTTGATGCGATAAGAGAAAAAGGGTTATGCCCTTTACATAGAAGAACGTTTGGGCCGTTCGGTGATCAAAGAAAAGATATATAATAACGTGCGAGATCTCTTATACGCACAAAAAAAGGAGTTCCCCCATGGCATATAGTTACGATTCCAAAGTTGCCTCCGAAATTAAGCTCAAGCCTATCGAAGAAGTGGCGAGGAAGACCGGTATTAAATCAAAATATTTGACCAAATACGGTGATTTTATCGCGAAAGTATCAAATGAACTTTTAGCCGGCCCTCTCAAAAACAAAAAAAATGGCAAATTAATACTCATGACCTCTATTACGCCGACATCGTTCGGTGAGGGGAAGACGGTTAATACAATCGGTCTTTCGATGTCGCTTAATAAAATGGGAAAGAAATCGATCGCATGTATTCCACAGCCTTCCTTGGGCCCGGCTTTTGGGATCAAAGGCAGCGCGACCGGCGGGGGGTATTCGCAAGTTATGCCGCCGGAAAAGATAAACCTTTTCCTGACGGGGGATGGCTATTCGGTCTCGAACGCGCAAAATCTTTGTGCCGCGTTCTTGGATAACAGCCTTTTCTGGGGTAACGAATTAAAGATAAACAAAGAAGATATTTCATGGAAAAGAGCGATCGCTTTCAGCGACAGAGCGCTTAGGAATATTGTGATAGGAGGGGGAGGGAAGATGCACGGTGTTAACAGAAAAACCGGCATTGACATAACTTGCGCAAGCGAATGCATGGCGATATTGTCGCTTGCGGAGGACCTCAAAGATCTAAGGACCCGGCTGGGACGTGTTGTTGTGGGGTTCTCGGCTCACGGGGCTCCTATCACGGCTGAACAGCTTAAGGTCGCAGGGACGATGACGGCCATAATGAAAGATGCGCTTGAGCCTAATCTGGTCCAGACGAGCGAAAATACGCCGTGTTTTGTGCATACAGGGACATTCGCCAATGTGCTTCACGGTTCAGGTTCGGTTGTAGCGGATAAAACGGCGTTGAAACTTGCTGATTATGTCGTGACCGAAGGCGGATGTGGTTTTGATCTAGGCGGAGAAAAATTTATAGACATTAAGTGTCGGCAATCAGGCCTTGTGCCGGATGTAGTTGTTATAACTTGTTCGGTGAGGGCGCTTAAGATCCACAGCGGCGATTTTACGGTCAAGGGAACCATCCTGCCGCCGGAGCTTAAAAAAGAAAATCTTTCCGCGGTGGATAGAGGATGTTCCAATCTTGAGAAGCAGGTCGAGAATATCAAGATGTTCGGTCTGCCGGTCGTAATATGTATTACGCGGTTCGATACCGATACGAAAAAAGAAATAGACGTTATCTTACGCAGGGCAGAAGCAATGGCTGTTCAGGGTATCGCAATAAGTGATGTGTATAAACTGGGGAGTAAAGGCGGAACGGATTTGGCGAAAGCGGTGATCAAAGCGTCGCACGAAAAATCTAAGATGCGCTTTTTATATCCGGTCGATATGAACATAAAAAATAAGATCGAAAGGATAGCGAAATCGATGTATGGTGCGAGTGAAGTGAAATATTCTGAGCAGGCCATTGAAAATATTAATAATTTAGAAAAGGCGGGACTTGGGGCACTGCCTGTGAGTGTTTCGAAATCACACCTTTCGCTTTCAAATAGCGCCTCCAAAAAAGGTCGTCCGCGTGGTTTCAAGTTCCCGATAGAGGACGTATACGTAGCCGCAGGCGCCGGATATATCATAGCGAAAGCCGAAGGGATGAACATTATGCCGGCCCTGCCAAAAGTGCCACAAGGTACCAGCGTAGATGTGGATGTAAAAACCGGTGAAATAAAAGGACTATTGTAAAATGAAGAAATACGTGAACGGATCTATAAAACGGTATCTTGAGGATCTTTCCGCCCGCAAGGTCGCGCCGGGCGGGGGAAGCGCCGCGGCTCTTGCTGCAAGTCTGGGGGCCGGGCTCAACCTCATGGTGATCAATTATACGATCTTCAAAAATTCCAGTATGGCCAGAAAATTGAAAGTGGGCCAGAAAAATAGTTTAAAAAAGCTCACACGTTTTGTCGACGAAGATTGTGAGGTTTTTAAAAGGCTAATGAAAGCGTTGTCGCGGGGTAAAGCGGCCGACGATGATTTTATTTCAGCGGCGTCTGTTCCTCTTAAAATATGTCATGAATGTCTAAAATCCTTAAGGATAACGTACACAGCCACTCCTTTATTGAATAAAAATCTTATAACGGATGTGGAATGTGCTGCACTCGTACTTTTTGCTGCATTTTACGCCGCGAAGCTGAACGTGACCATCAACCTGAAGTTCATCAAAGACCGCGCGGTCCGTCGTAAGATCAACGTAGAACTTGAAAAAATGGATAAAGAGATCATTACAAGGAATGAGAAGATCAGCAGAACGGTTGAGTTGGTTATGAGGGGGAAAAAGTAACATGGCGGAACTTATAGACGGCAAAGGCATCGCCCAAGGATTAAACCTCAAGATACAAAAGGAAATAGCCGAGATCAAGGCTAAGACGGGTTTTTCCCCAAAACTTGTATCATTTCTGATCGGTAAAAGCGAGCCGGCCGAGTTCTACGTGAATATGCAGAAGAAAGTCAGTGAATTCATCGGTATAGAATTTGAGAATCACAAGTTGACGGGAGATGAATCACAGGATTTAGTTATTGAAAATGTCCGGCGCTTCAATTCGGATAAAAGCGTTACCGCTATTATCGTCCAAAAACCTCTGCCGACAGGGATGGATCACGGAATGATAGTTTCGGCGATCGACCCGGCCAAGGACGCGGAAGGTGTTCATCCCTATAACTTAGGACAGATATTTAGGAGGCGTGCTGAGATCATCCCTTCCACTCCGGGCGCTGTAATGGCAATCTTGAAAGCGGAAGGGGTCGATCTGTACGGCAAAGAAGTCGTAATAATCGGGCATTCTTCGATAGTAGGTAAACCGCTCAGCCTTCTCCTGCTTAATGAAATGGCCACAACCACCGTTTGCCATATTGCGACACATGAAAAAGGTACACTGAAGTCGCATGCGGAAAAAGCCGATGTATTGATCGTCGCGGTTGGAAAAGCAGAGATGGTAAAAGGCGATTGGATAAAACCCGGTGCAGTCGTAATAGACGTCGGGATAAATGAGGTAGGCGGCAAGATCGTGGGAGACGTAAAATTTTCCGAAGCAAGCAAAAAAGCTTCGCTTATTACCCCTGTTCCCGGCGGTGTCGGGCCGGTAACCGTATCGGTGCTTATGAAAAATGTGCTAAAAATATACAGGAAACAAAATGGAAACATTTAGGGATAAATTAAACAGCGGTAAATTCGTTGTGACGACAGAGATCGGACCGCCGAAAGGCGTGTCGCTTGATGCTGTGCTAAAGGAATTGGCATGTGTAAAGGGTAAGGTCGATGCCGTGAATGTGACCGATCAACAAAGTTCCATAATGAGGCTTGGATCGGTCGCGATGAGCAAAGTTCTGATCGATAACGGATATGAGCCGATATGTCAGGTAGCCTGTCGTGATCGTAACCGTATTGCGCTTGAATCAGACATCCTGTCGGCATATGTTCTTGGCATACGCAATATGCTGGTAATGACCGGAGATCATCCTCTTTTGGGAGACCATCCGGAGGCAAAACCGGTCTATGATCTGGATTCCATAGGCCTTTTACATGCATTGAAAACTTTGCAGGAGGGTGTGG
>JAQUNB010000018.1 GCA_028717825.1 Candidatus Omnitrophota bacterium | reverse complement strand
TAGACCCACCTGTATGGACTGATTATGCCGGCCGTAGGAGCGTAGAGCGCGGCTATAGCCTTGTCCGACAGGTTCGGCTCATTTTTTTTGAGCCAGGACCTGTCCACTATCCTAAGGCCGGGGACCTTCAGGGCGGCGCCGTCTTTTTTTAACTGTAAAAGGCGGGAGCACTCCTCGTCATCGAAAGCCACTATGAGCTCCCCGACCTCTTTAAAATCTATATAAAGCTCTTTTGCGAGTTTTTTTGTCAGGCGGTTACCTTCGACGCACAACCTCCCTTTGAGGGAACCGGGAGAGTGCTGTGTGCCGGGATGGATAATGCCGCTATTCGATTTCGAGACGCCGAACGCCGGCTCTTCCTCTTTTTCCAAGAGCCCGACGCCGAGTTTATAGCGTGATAGCTCCCGCGCTATCGCCGTCCCGACGACCCCTCCGCCGATTATAAGAACGTCATATGATCTCATATTATTTTGAAGAATACCTTGAAAGCGTCCTACTGACCGCATTTAACCAGTTTTTGTATAAATATTTGGATCTTCTTTTTTGCATTTTTGGAAAAAATACACGATCTTTTTCCCAGCACCTTTTTATTTCGCCCGTATTTTTCCAGAGGCCTACCGCGAGACCCGCCAGATAGGCCGCACCGCATGAAGTGGTCTCGATGACTTTCGGCCTTATGACATTGACGCCGAGGATATCCGCCTGAAACTGGCACAGAAAATCATTCGCCGCCGCGCCGCCGTCAACCTTGAGATCTTTTATCTTAAGCCTTGAGTCTTTGCGCATGATCTCAAGCACATCCTTTGTCTGGTAGCACATCGCCTCGAGAGCGGCACGTGTAATGTGAGCCTTGGTTGTGCCTCTTGTAATGCCGAAGATACTGCCTCTGGCGCCGGAGTCCCAGTAAGGCGCCCCAAGCCCTACAAGAGCGGGCACAAAATATACGCCGCCGTTATCCGCGACCGACAGCGCCAGATGTTCGGATTCCGAAGCATGGTTAAAAAGTTTTAATCCGTCACGGAGCCACTGGATCGCAGCTCCGGTTATAAACACCGCGCCTTCAAGCACATAAACCGGTTCGCCTTTTTTGCCGCAACCGAGTGTAGTTATAAGCCCATATTTTGAAACGGGACGTTTCTTACCCATATTAAGAAGGATAAAAGAACCTGTGCCGTAAGTATTTTTTATCTCGCCCGGCTCAAAACAGGTCTGGCCGAAAAGCGCCGCCTGTTGGTCGCCAACCATCCCCGATATCGGGATGCCCGCGGGAAGTTTACCTATTTTTATGGTTGTATTAAAGATACCGGACGATTTTTTAACTTCGGGCAATATTTTCTCCGGGATGCCGAATTTTTTAAGTATTTTTTTATCCCATCTCAGTTTTTCGATATTAAAAAGCATCGTGCGCGATGCGTTCGTATAATCGGTCGCGTGCGCCTTGCCGCCTGTCAGTTTCCAGAGAACCCACGAATCGGTTGTTCCGAAACAGAGCCCGCCACTTTTCGCTTTCGCTGAGGCGCCTTTTACGTTTTTGAGTATCCATTCGATCTTCGTCGCCGAAAAATACGCGTCTATCGGAAGACCCGTTCTTTTTTTAAAAAATACCGAGTCGCCCCTTTTTTTTAAGTGTTCACAACGGTCCGCGGTCCTCCTGCACTGCCACACTATAGCATTATAAACGGGTTTGCCGGTTTTTCTGTCCCAGATGATCGTCGTTTCGCGCTGGTTCGTGATGCCGATCGCGGCGATGGTCCTGCCCTGGACTTTTTTGAGGACTTTTTGGATGGAATCATTGACGCTATGCCAAATTTCTTCGGGGTTGTGCTCCACCCATCCGGGTTTCGGGAAATATTGCGGAAATTCACGGTAGGCACTCGCTATTTTCTTGCCTTTTTTATCGTATATGACGGCACGGCTTCCGGTTGTCCCTTGATCTATCGCCAAAATATATTTCACGTAAAATATCCTCCCTAATCCGTTTAAATGATAATGCCAAAATTTAGCAACCAACTCCACTGGCTTTTACGGGTAACAGCAGGCAATTCGAGCACAGCACAAGTTCCTCCGCCTTGGTCGGGGGACGCGGATGCGCGCAGAATGCCTGCTGGCAGGACCCGTAAATGCCAGCATGAATTTTTTACATTATCCATTTAAACCCTCTCCCGCACCCACTTATGTATATCCTCAAAAACACGTTCCCTCCCAAGCTCGACCGAAAGAGAATGATACATGCCGGGATATTCGATCAATGTTTTATCCTTATTCTTCATAGTTTTGAACATTCTTTTAGCCGCTTCTGTGTCCGTTATCTTATCGTTTCCGGCAAGGAGAATAAGCATAGGTATTTTTAATTTTCCGTTTATAAGATAAACACGGAACTGGGCTGTAACCATATTAAAAATGAATCTTGCCGTTGCCAAACGATGTTCCCTTTTGTCACCGTTCATCGCTCTGCGATAAGCCTCGTCGCGCGTGCACATGCTGGAATCGAAAGGTATCCTAAAATGTTTTTTTGGATTCACCAAAAGAGCACATATCATTTTGAAACGCTCTAGAAGCGAAACCTTTAACTTGCTTTTGAACGCCGGAGAAAGACATATAAGTCCGCTAAACTCGCCGTTTTTTCCGGCAACCGTCAATATGGATATAAGCGCACCAAGGCTTTCCCCTAAAAGATATATTTTTTTACCGGGATGCGCCCGTGCCACAATATCACGAAGTGAATAAATATCATCCGAATAAACATTAAAGGATTCCACGTGCCCTTTCAACCCTTTTGTTTCGCCAAAACTTTTCAGTTCAAGCGCGTAAGAAGAGATACCTTCTTTTAGAAGAAAACCGGCGAGAAATCCCCACCTTGCCGTCTGTGCGCCAAGCCCGTGCACAAGTAAAAAGACTGCCTTCGTCTCTGGCGCAAGCCACTGGCGGTACATGATCCCTGTCGCTTCATCGGTTTTCATTAGATCCTGTTCGTTCATATATACTCCGTATCTAGGCGTTCGGGTTTCACACTTTGCATATGGCATATAGCATTTGGCATATGATGTCGCCGTTTGTCTTCGCATACGTCAACTGCCGTATGCTAAATGCCATCTGCCAGACGTTCGTTTCCGCCGGCACGATATACAATATACGAAATACGAT
Source organism: Candidatus Omnitrophota bacterium (assembly GCA_028717825.1). GTDB lineage: Bacteria > Omnitrophota > Gorgyraeia > Tantalellales > Tantalellaceae > JAQUNB01. Next base: position 7,614 of record JAQUNB010000018.1, on the reverse strand, counting down.
ATACAGTTCTTAAACCGGGTCGTTCCCGGTACTACATACCACATACTACATACTAAACCAGTTATTTTCCCACGCTCAACTCACTGCCTATACAGCGTTATCGGAAAAGTTTCGGGAGCTTCTTCCGGAAGCGTCCGCTGAAGTTTTCCTTCCATTTTATTATCATCTTTTGACAATGTAAGATCAAGTTTGTAGGAATACTCATCGGATTTAGAATATACCATTATCCGCCTCGCTTCTATCTCAAGATAAAAAACTTCCCCGATATGATCCGACCTATCGGCGAATAGTTCTCCTCCGTCGGTGCGACCGATGACAATATAATCTTTTATCAGGCTCCCGCCCTGCGGCGCGATCATATACCAGTGTCCTTCGAATTTTGGCACACCGGACCTTGTTTTGATTTTAGACCTATTTATCGTACCCGCTGCTTTTAGATCATGGATCTCTTTCTGTACAGCCTTCGCGTCATCAGGGTTCGTAAGCAAATAAAGGTTGAACGTCCTTATCGCTTCATTATACTCGCCGGTCAACTTCTGAAGTTTCCCGAGCTTTCTATACGCTTCCTGCCACCACGGAGCTATAAGTAAAGCCGCCTTATATTCGTTAATGGCCACTTGGTAAGATTCCCTGCCTTTCGCACTTCGCTGTAAGCCCTCCGCCATTATAAAATGTTCACGCGCTTCTTCCGGGATGATCGGCGCAGGCGTCAATGTCCGTGCGAGCCTGATAATTTTTTCCCTTATCACATCGTTACCCGGATTTTCTTTAAGCTCCGAGATATACTGTTTGATCGTCCCCTCGAGATCTTCTGCCCCGGCCCGAACAAGCCCTGCTGGCAGCAACATGGCAAGGATCAGTAAAAAACCGATCAATTTTAATTTCTCTTTCATAACGCCCTCTCCAATTCGTTCATTTAAAGAAAAAAACTAATAACTGTGAGTATGATCCCGCCCCAAAAAGAAATATTGTTCCACAAAAAGGAGCAGTCTGTCACGGCGTTGTCGCGCAAAAGCCACCCAAGAATAACACATCCCGTCGCGAAAGAACGTAGAATAACCTTAAATATAAGATATTTTGTCAGCCCCCTGATCATTATAACCCGACTTCTCCCTTTATATAAACCAAAGCATACCCGAGAACACACAGATTGGCAAATGTACCATTTTTAAGATGTTGTCGATATCTTCAACATTTACAACAGCTTACAAATGTAATCCTATTATAGTTCTAAAGTCGGGTTACCCTCGTAACTCATTATAACTAGTAAGGTTAGCGACAACGTCTGCTACATTTTATTGACTTTTTAGGAGTAGCGAAGTAAACTAACGTAGCAGTGATGACTATGAAAATTTATGAAAAGATAAAGCAAATACGAACGGACACATTAAAGCTCAGTTTAAAAGAATTTCACGCTAAACTAAAGCAGATTTTCGGAGATAGCGCTTTAACCTACTACAGCCTCTGCCGCATTGAAAAGGGACATCGCGGATCTTTAAGGATAAAAAGTCTGTATCAAATATGCACCGGTTTGGGCATCTCGCTCCGATCCCTCAAGGAAGGGACCGAAGAAGAGGAATCCTCTATTGTAACGATCATCAGAAGCAACGAAAGAGACGAAAATAAATACATTTATAACGAAAAAGCCATAGCTGAGATACTAAGCCCGCGAACCCTGAAATTACTCGCAATGGAGCTTATTATCTCCCCCGGAGGCTCGACAAAGAAAGAAGAAGACCCTCTAGATACAGAAAAATTCGAAAAACTTATTATTATGCTTCAGGGGGAGATTACCGCCTACATAGGAGAGGAAAAACATCTGATAAAAAAAGGGGATACACTGTCATTCGCCAGCAATATCCCGCATCATTTCGAAAACCCCTCAAAAAAGGTCAGGGCACGCTGTATCATTATTCAAAATCCTAAATCTTACTGATCCTCTGGTTCCGTTTTTCCAAGATATTCGATAACTTCAAATTTACCGCTTTCAGATCAAGCGGTTTTATTACATAGTCTGTCGCTCCAAAGTCCAAGGCTTCCCTAGCAACATCATCACTTTCCCACGCTGAAATGATTATTATATCGATAGCTCTGCCGAGTTTTTTTGCCTCTTTCATCACACTTAAACCATTTCTTTTAGGCATTTTTATATCGAGGATCATAACATCGCATATATTTTCGCGAACAAACTTTAATGCTTCCTCCCCGTTCTCGGCTTCTTTAAGTACGCAATCAAACCTGTCGTTTAAAAAATTTACGAGGGTCTGTCTTATGTCGGATTCATCATCAACTATCAAGATCACGGGCCGTTTCATATATGCCTTTCGCTTAAAACTTCTTGGATTTTTTCCGTGAGCACTTTATTTATATCCCCAAGGCTAAACGGCTTTGGGATAAACGCATCCGCGCCGAGCGCTATCACCCTTTCAATTACCACGCGGTCATCGGTCGCGGAAACAATGACAACTTTGGCTTTCGCAGAGATCTCCTTGATCTTAGTCAACGTCTCAAGGCCGCCGACACCCTTCATTAGTAGATCAAGAAAAATTATATCCGCTTTTTTTTCCCTCATCACACCAAGAGCTTCTATCCCGCCATAAACACCGTCCACGGCAAAGTCCCTGTCCCTTAAAAAAGAAGTGATCAGATCTGTTACCCCTCTCTCGTCGTCGACCACAAGTACTCTAATCATTTTTTCTCCGTCCTAAAGCCATATATGAAAAGCATCTTAGCATATGATAAAATTATACTTGGGAAAACAGTATAGTCAAATTTCCTTGTTTTAACTATTCGTTCCTGTTTAGTTTTTTGTTGATACATTCCAGCAAAAAGAATAATTCGACCGGCTTGACCAGTATATCGGAATAGCCCATCGCCTTGATCTCATCAATATTCCCATGCAAATCCTGCACGCCCGACAGAACGATTACAGGCAAAGCCATCCCTCGATATAATAACTCCCTTAATACTCCCACTCCATTAATGCCGGGCATCCGTTTATCGAGTATCATCAAGTCGAATTCTTCCTTTTCAATAACGTTCAAGGCGTCTTCCCCGCTACAGGCGATCAATACATCGAACCCGTTTTTTAACAAAAATTTCTCTATCAATTTGCAAATTTTTTCCTCGTCATCTACAATAAGAATTCTATATTTCCCATTCATGGCTTCACCTCCTTTTCCATGTATATTTGGTACGTTTTTTCTTGCTTTCTTTTCTATTTACACTACAAGTATATCATATAAATTGCTTTTATGCAAAATTTTTGGCGAGAAAAGTCAATTAAATATTTTTATAATATATAACTCCTTTATTTACATACTGTTAAGAACTTTCGCATCACGGCATACCTTGCCTAAATGTGCTTTTATACATAAATTTTTACATTAAAAGGCAATTTTGAAATTTTATGTTCATAGTTATGGAAATACGTAAACAAATAGTGACCGGCTATGAAAATAGACCCTGCAGAATTGGAGGTGGAATTACTTTTGTAACTTATTATAATTAAACAGTTTATAGACAACGTCTGCGCTTTTGGCTATACGCCAAAGAACAATTTACGCAAACGCTCTTTGCCGATATACTCTACGATCTGCTGGCTAACTACAAAAACCAAAAAGAGTATAAAACACCAGACTTGGATTGTCCAGAAGCGAGGCCACAGCGTTATAGCATATAGTTGTTGGTACCCAGCCTGAATGCTCCCGCATTGTCTGACAAGTGGTATCAGGTGTTCAACAAAACGGAATAAAAAACTAAAAAATGTGTAAACCAAGGTTTTCCATAGAATGCCGTATATTAACGGTTTTTTTCGAAATATGTTTAGGAACGGCAGATGATCTACGATCAACATGATCTTCCCTATCACCAGCGAAAGGATGAGAACTCTCACAAAAGACGTGGACGGCACTCCAAAATGGGCCAGCCATAGACCGAATGTAAACCTGAACAAGGTAATGGCAAGAAAGAAATAGATAACCACGGGTAACACGTGGAGTATTTCCTTTTTGACCCGCTCAAGTATCCTATTCATGATCTTCTCCCTAGGGTTAAAAATACACAATTATTTTTCTGTCACGAAAAGGTTACACTACAAACAAAGCTATGTCAAGAATCCCAAGCGGAGACGTTGTCGATATCTTCAGTACTCACAATAAGTTACGAAAGTAATCCGGCCTGCTTCATATTGATAGATACTGTTTTTGATTGTGTTATAAACCTTGTTATTTTTCACGGGTTGTATCAAGCTACGCTTCGTGATATACTTTTTGGCATGCGTAAATTCTTAAAAATAATAATAGTGTTGCTTTTACTCTCGCTTCTAGTCCCCATTATATGGTACGAGAACCACAAGGGGTTTTTTGCTGAAAAGGTAAAGACATATCTTGAAACTAAAACCTCGGAGGTATTCAATCGCTCAGTAAAGATAGGATCTTTCAAGCATAAGCTGCTTTGCTCCTTTATCCTCGAGAACATCGACCTTTACGATCCGGACACACAGCTAAAGGCGGGCAGTATAAGGGCTATTACAATAACTCCCGAAATATTTACCCTTCTGATCAAACACAAACTTGTCGCAAAGATCACGATAAAGGGACTCCACGCGGAGCATCTGACAGGCGATGCTTCTTTAAGGATCATTTTCCGCAAGACCGGATCGTGGAAAGAGACTTTCGACCTTGCTCGCGTCGAGAACATTAAGATCGTTAAAGGAAAATTGAAATGGAAAGAATATAAGTTCAAAAATATTAGCGGCGACCTCAAATTACACGATTCCGGTATTTCCCAGGGTAAATTATTTTTTACTTGTAATTCCCTGAAGCTCGCGCTTAATTTCATGAAAGTCCCGGGTAGGACCGCCGATTATCGTGTAATACTCAAATCTGAAAATTTTCTATTGGACGGCATTCTCCTCTCCGGTAAAAATATGCTCCTTGTCCACAGGTTCCGAGGCACGCTCTTTTCCGTCGGCATGAACTTAAAAGGGATCATCAAAAACCTTAATTCGGACCACAACATGACATTTGAATTGATCGGCTTTATTAGCGGCGATATTAAAAATCTTGTCACGCTCATACCCAATAATGAGAAACTTAAGAACATCCTTAACTCCAGCGGCTGGATCAGGACCGGAATCACTGTTTCCGTAAATGAGAGCAATCCGAGCGGCCTTACTCTTATCGCGGGCGCCAGATCAAAAAGTCTAAATTTTAACAAGATCGAAGTTAAGGATCTGTCCGTAAATTTTTCTATCAAAGATAAGCGGATCGACATGCCTCGCATGGATTTTTATTTGTTCGACAGTCCCACATCGGTTAATTTTGCGATGGACATGAACGACGCTGATCTGCCGATGACCTTCAGCATAAAAACAACCGACATGAAGCTTGATACGGCGCTGGGCGGCGTCATCGATCAAAAAAAAGAATCCTTCGGGCCGCTTGACCTCGAGATCTCGTTTAAAGGATATGGGCATGATCTGGCGGACTTGCCGTGTATCGCCCAAAATAAACCGTTTGAATTCGTCGACATTATCAAACAGTGGAACACGATCTTTACCGATAAGGATCGCTTACAAAATATGGAACTTAACGGCGCGGTCAAACTAAAAAACCTGCGTCTTACCACGACCCGCTTTGATGATATCGTCTCTCGATTTTCACTAATGAACGGGAAATTGATTATTTCGCCTCTTACCTTTGGTGCGTTTGGGGGAAAATTCCATGGCAGCGCGAAGGTCGATCTTGCGGATGAAAAACTTCCGTTCACTCTATATACAGAAATTAACCGCATGGATTCGGGAACTGTCTTTAAAAATATGCTGGGCCCAAAAAATAAGATCGCGGGACCTTTTGATCTTAGCCTTTCCTCCGGCGGATACGGAAAAACTATCACGGAGGCAGTTAAAAATTTAAAACAAACTACGGGTAAAAGGCCCTTGACCCCATTTGATACGGTCCGTGAGGTTTTTATCCTACTTGTTAATGAAAACCGTATCCGCGATATAGATCTCGAGACGGCAATGAGATTAAAAGATCTCTGTCTGGAAAAAACCGAACTAGAGAACCTCTCCGCCAAGCTTTCCATGAATTCTGGAAGATTGAATATCTCGTATCTTGATTTTAATTCATTCGGCGGCAAGTTCCACGGCAGTGCCGAAGTGAACCTCGCGAGCAAAAGATTTCCGTTTTCGTTAAATGCGCGGATCGCTCAGATGGATTCCGGGGCCTTATTCAAGAACATGTTGGGACAAAAAAATAAGATAGACGGACCTTTCGACTTTGACCTTTCTTTGAGCGGATATGGCAGGAAGATTGCGGATGTCTTTCAAAATATCGAACGAAAGCACGGAAGAGCGCCGCTTACACCGCTCGAAAAGGTTTGGGAGGGTTTTATCCTCCTCGCCAATGAAAACCGTATCCAAGATATCGGCCTCGACGCGGCGATGAATTTCAAAAACCTTGAGCTGGACAAAACCAAGATAAGTAATTGCTCGGCCAAGCTCTCCTTGAAAACAGGAAAACTTAATGTTCCGTATCTTGATTTTAATTCATTCGGCGGCAAGTTCCACGGTAGCGGCGGAATAAACCTCGCCGATAAAAGATTCCCATTTTCACTGAACACGCAAATTGAACAAATGGATTCCGGGTCTTTATTTGAAAATATGTTAGGCCCAAAGAATAAGGTCACGGGGCCCTTTAACTTCAGTCTTTCCGCTAACGGATACGGTAAAACTATTTCCGACACCGTTAAAAGCTTGAAACAAAAACCGCACGAAACACCGCTTACCCCGCTCGATATCGTCCGCGGATCTTGCGCCAAGCTTGTTAATGAGAACCATGTTCAGGATATAAACCTGAACGCGGCGATGAACTTAAAAAACCTTGCGTTGGATAAAACCGAGTTGGGCAATTGCTCGACCAAGTTTTCCGTGAACGCGGGAAAACTGAATGTTTCGTATCTTGATTTTGATTCCTACGGCGGCAAGTTCCACGGCGAAGCCGAAATGAACCTCGCGAGTAAACGATTTCCGTTCTCGCTGAATGCACGGATTGAACAAATGGATTCCGGATCTCTCTTTAAAAACATGTTGGGTCCGAAAAATAAGATCAAGGGGCCCTTTAAACTTGATCTTGCCTATAGCGGATACGGCAAGACCCTCGCCGACCTCGCTGAACATCTGCGCAAAAAAAACGGCATACGGACATTAACAACTCCGGAAAAGATACATTCTACGATATTATTTCTCTCGGAGGAAAAAGAGATAAAAGACCAGCTTCTGCGGGCTGATTTTTCATTGAAAACTATACAGGTCAACAAGACCGGCTTTGACGATATTTATGGCAAAACATCTTTGAGTGACGGTCGCTTCGCGGCGACACTAAATGGTCTCTTCTATAATGGGCGCTTTTCATCCTCCTTTTTTTGCGATCTGGACAAGAAAACGTTCCCTTTTATCCTTAATTCCGAGATATTAGATACCGACTTTGGTTTATTGATAAAAAGTACCGGAGATAAGAACAGCCCTGTCTTCGGGAAAATGAACTTTGACATGCACCTTCAGGGTAGTTCCATAGATCAAAAGTCCTATACGGGTTCCGGCAAGATCAG
>JAQUNB010000017.1 GCA_028717825.1 Candidatus Omnitrophota bacterium | reverse complement strand
TCTAATAATCGATAAGTTTTAAAGCTATTCTTAATGCCTCTTTATGGTCTTTTTTCTCCGCCAGTTGAAATTTAACAAGATTGGATGCATTATTAGTAAACAGCTCCGCCAAGTCCTGTTCGCCAGATATCCGATCCCAGAATCCATTCATTATGCTTCGCCTGGAGTTCGCATCAATATTTTCTAATAGACCGTTCATACAGTGCACATAAAATGATGTATCTTTCTCTCTCACGCTCTCGACACTATTCTCATCAAACGACCTCGCCAAAAGATATATTTTAATACTGTCGGGCCATGTTAACATAGGCCGTTTTTTACTGGCATCAGGATCCCCTTCTTTAAATGTACCCAGCGCATTAAACATATTGATTATTCCCGCATAATCCTGCTCACCATAAAACTTAGCATGCAGGATCGCAGAATATATTTCCGGACTGTATATGTTGAAAGAGATCTCGGACCCGCCTTTACTCAAACCCCGGCGTTCTTTATCTAAACGAATGATCTCTTTCCAAATTTTCATCGCCTTCTCCCCGTAAGGATCGCTTAAACATGAATGCATCTGTGTTTCCAAAAGATCTAAACATTGAAAAATCTCCACCGCTCTCTTCCGTTCTTCGCTTCCTCCGGACACCTCTTCTTTGGGGGAGATCTCTTCTTGCAACGCTTTTTCTTTCTTACTCATCTCCTCTATAAAACTTTTTGCGTGATCCCCATATTCCGGCGATCCGATTATTTCTTTCTTGTTAAAAAATCTAATTAATGATCTGACAACTATTAACGCGCCTTTTTTACTTTTTTCTTTACCAAGATGATCGACGAGCTTCAAAGCTGCCCTCACCGCCTCTTTATGGTCTTTTTTCTCCGCCAGTTGAAATTTAACAAGATTGAATGCATTATTAGTGAATAGCGCCGCCAAGCCCCGTTCGCCGGATGTCCTCTCCCGAAACCCCTTCATTATTCCTTGTCTGGAGGCCTCATCAATATTTTCTAATAGACCATTCATACAGTGCACATAAAATGATGTATCTCTTTCTCTCGCGCTCTCGACACTATTCTCATCAAACAACCTCGCCAAAAGATATATCGCAATACTGTCGGTCCAAGTTAACATGAGCCATTTGTTACTATCATCAGGGTCCCCTTCTTTAAATGTACTCAGCTCATTAAACATATTGATTATTCCCCTATAATCCTGCTCACCATAAAACTTAGCATATAGGATCGTAGAATATGTTTCCGGCCTGTCTATGTTAAAAAAGATTTTGGATCCTCCTTTACTTAAATCAAGGCGTTCCTTATCTAAACGAATGATCTCTTCCCAGATCCCCATCGCCTTCTTCCCGTAAGGATCACTTAAACATGAATACACCTGCGTTTCCAAAGAATCTAACCTTTGGAAAATCTCGTTCGCTCTATTCCGTTCCAGCCTTTTATCGGATCGGAATTTTTTTCCTTCTACGGGATTACGCTCTAATTCTTTTATCTTTTTTCTCAGTTTCTTAACAAAAGTACGGACACAGCTCGAGCTATTTTCTTTATATTCGTTCATCCATTCCGTTGCAAGTTTTAATGCCTCGCTTGTTCCGTACTCCGAAACTAAATGATCCAAAAGCCGTGAAGCTATTCCAAAAGCTTTTTTCGGATCATCCTTCTTTACAAGATGCCACCCGACAAGCCCTATTACTTGATCATCAACCGATCTCTCCAGTTCTTCTTCCCCTTCGGTTAAGGTAAAAACTTTCTTAATTTTTTCTTCCTTATAAGCGTCATTGCCGGACGGCACCAACTCACTGATACAGAACTCAAAAAACGGTTTTTTCGCCTTTTTCGCGGCCTCGAAATGATCATCCTCTAAAAACATCGAAGTAAAATATAAAATAACCCCCCCATAGACTCCCGAACCTCTCGCATCATCCTCATCAATATTTTCCGCGCTTAAGAAATCATTTAATTGCCTCTTGAGCGCGTCTCTTACAAACTGATAATCCTGCCTATCATAAAATTTGGCGCATACGGTTATAAAAAACGTTTCCGGGTCAATTATGTCCGTATTGTTCTTTCGTCTTTCATCATCCAGCCTGCTGATCTCCTGCCATGCTTTCATCGCTCGATCGCTAAAAGCATCTATATCTTTAATGGAGGAGATCAATTTCTTTACTTTTTTTTCAAAATCCGCCGCCGCTTCTTGCCTTTTTCTAGTCTCTATTGCTTTCGCCGCTATACCGGCCACATCGATCTTTCCCGAAAGACCGTCAACGATTATTCTGTTCGTCCTGACCAGACGCATGTACCTCGTGATACCCGGGTCACCGATGCTTAAATCCTCCAATACCTTATAATACTGTCCTTTGTTGTCTTTTGCGCATATTAGCATAAGCCCCGCTGCCATCGCCCGGAGAGCCGCGGGCAACGTATTGTCGGCCGCCATATTGTTTAACCACAATAATTCGTCTTTAGCGAGATAACCCCCTTTATCGGGATAATCCACACTATGTTTTTTACGGATCACATCTCTATAAACACGGTCTTTCAGCCTTAGGAACAAAACTATTTTATCCCTGATCTCTTCTTGCTCCAGACTGTCTTCCTCGTGATCTGTAACTAAATATTCTTGCGCCGCAACAGTTGTATAATTATCGATCACTTTCAGCACTTCTTTGTATTCTCCTTTTCCGATAAAATATACCACCAGATCTTCTACGTGTGATCCTAAATAATCCGCCAAAGCCTGCATTCCTTCTTCACCATAAAATTGCCGTAGTTTTTCGTACCCTTTTCCCTTCCCGAATATTTTATCCGAAAAGTATACGAACCATGATATGTTTTCCATCCGCTTATTTTTAGTACCCTTCGCGTCGAAAATACATGCCACAAAATACAGATCTAAAAATGCTTTGCTATTTAAGATCTTATCGTTAAATGCTTCATACTTACCCTGTTGAAATTCTCTCCCTGCCTTCTCAAAGAATCTTTGAACCCCTTCAAAATCACGCGCGCTGAAAAGCCTCGCGCGCAAATATTGGAATAACAAATCTATTTCCGCATCTTCCGCACTATCTTTATCCGATATTTCAAAGTTGCTACCTATGATCTTTAAAATGTTACCCCAAACATCTTTCAATAAAGTAAAACAATAAAATTCATGATCTTTAAATCTGTGCTTTTCCTGCTGGAGTAACGCGTATACAAAACTAAGTTTATCCTCGGCCGAAGAGATTACGCCGTCTCTCTGCCCCGACGCACCACCCCCAGAAAGATCGCATGCTACTCCGCCCGCCATATCGCTTTTGCCCGCGATAATCGGATAGCCGTTCGACTTCCTGATCTCATTAACACGCGACAACCCCTCGGAAGTCAACACATACACGTATTCCCCGTTTTGCACATTTATCTCTAACGTCCCTCTTTCTGCCAATTCTTTAAGGTCCTGACGGGCGGTATCATCGGAGGGCTCTTCGAATCTCCCATAGTAATCACGGTATGCTCTATGAGCACCAAGATATTCTTTCAATATAAAATAACCCGTTTCTGCCAGATGCGTTAAAGCTATTACCTCTAAAGCGTCATCGGGATTCATCCCGGGTTTTGGCACAAATTGCCCGTTCCTCGGATCTCGGGGCGCTCTTATCTGCGATGAAACAAACTTCCTCGCCTCGACTGCCGGCCGGTAAAGCGCCGCGTACAAAAAGTTTTTATAAAAAGAATCTATGCCTCCACCGGTCAATAATGCCCGTAACGACGATATTTGCTTTTTCTTATCGTTGACGCTTCTCCCCTTAAATAGGAGGCTTAAGCGGGCAATGACCTGAGCATTGTCACCGACGAACCCTTTGTCCAACAGTTTATCCATATAATCAGCGGCCCTATTTGAATCTTTGTGCGTAAAAATGAGCCCCGAAAGCGCCAAAATTTTTAGATCCGTGGAGTTAGTGTTTTTAACTTCGTTGAATAAGCTCTTAAAATATTCATTATCTTTATCTGTTTTCCTATCGTACATAACTTTTATTATCCGTAACACCGTTTCGGTCTCACGATCCAATCCATTTCTATCGAGTATGGGATCGATCGACAAAAGCGTATCTTCCACCTCTTCTCCATGAACAAGTAGAGCGGCATACGTAAGTATTCTGTTTTTGTCAGACATCTCTCCTGTATTCCATAGACTGTTCTGCAACTCTTTAATAAGGGTTTGTCTGGCAGGCAATTGATTCTTAATATGTTCAGGAATAATGCTTAGTTTTCTTTTTCCGCCAGGCTCTATGCCAAAAGCTAAAAGTCCTAAAGGATTAGATTCGTTCTCGATCTTTTCTCTGATTTTTATAATTTTAAAGTTCGTGGTTGGCCTTAAATAAAAAACTTCTTTGAGGTAACCATCACGGTTCTCCCTCTTGCTTCTCAGAATATTTTTCTCTTTCAATATGCCAAGATCATACCTTGCCGTGCTTTGCCAATTTCTTCCGTCCGCCAGCCCATCAAGACATAACCACGGGTAATTGACCATCACCTGCTCATAAGCTTTTTTATAGTCCTCGAGGGTGAAACCATTTGGATATTGTTTTCCGTCGGATAAAGCCGAAAGGCTAATTGTGATCAACGCGTCTTCGGGGCTTTTGCCATCAATCGGTCCAAATTGTCCGTTAAGCCTACGCGGCTGAGAAGATGCGCCTTTTTCACCTACACTTCCAAGGAACGTCTCGGCAATCTCATAAAAATACGGTGTATTATAAATACCACGGGGTTCATTTGCTAAAATGCCGCGTCTTAACACTCGGGATTTCGCTATTTTCTCCGGGCCCAGACCGGCAGGCTTTATAAGTTCCTCTAAATATCCAGAGAGTGAAACATCATTGCCGTTATCTTTTTCAATATCAAATTGTGTATCCAGATAAAATCTCAATAAGTTAAGAGAATGCGAATCGTTCTTAATATCTTTTATTTGCCTCAAAAGAAGCATTATGGCCAGTATATTGCGCCGGGTCTTTTGTTTATTTTCGCCCGGCACTTTCTTAAAGGCGTCCATGTTCAGCCTTATAAATCTTACGCCGGCATCATCACTAATGAGATCTATGAGGAACGTTTTCATATTAGACGGGGCGAGAACAATGGTCCTCTCGGCATTAATTTTCTCAACCCTTCTGTTTACCCCCTGACATATATCACTTTCCGCCCCTTTAATGTCGTTCACAACATCATCCACGTAGTCTTTCGGGGTTCCCTCGTCATATACCATTTTTATAATAAATCTGTTTCCAAAGAATTCGGCTTCTTTTTCGAACTCACGCTCGTCATCAAAGAGCGTATCCGGCACATAAAGAACATATTTTTCATTTTTTCCTACCGGAAGCTCGGGGCCGGCCCGTTGAGCCATAGCTATTCGCTCGTCAATTTTCGATATAATGTGCTTATCATAGATCATACGTGCCAATATCCGGGCCGCGGTGGACTCTGACTTTTCAGTCATCATTCCCTTTACTTTTTCTAAGTGTTCTTCGGGAGCGTCTCCAGCCTTAATTAAGGCGCCCCTTATATACATTTCCGCGAGTTTTCGCGCGTCCCTTGCTTCAAAAATGAAATTGTCTTCGAGCGTGATCATGGGCTCGTTCAACAATTTCTTCAATCGTTCCAACTGCTCCCCGGGACGATATCCGGCCTCATACAAAGCCGCACGGGCAATAGCTTCGGCGGTAAAGGTAATGTTTTTATCTTTTGCAGTTTCAGCTGTTTGAGCGATTTTCGCCAATCTTTCGATCTGTCTGTTAACTTCATATCCGTGTCGTAATAAAGCGCCTCTCGCTATGGCTTCCGCTTCGCAGGCGTTCTCCGCCTTCCGCCATGGCTCGAGCTCTATATCCTTTCCACTCTTCCATGGCTCGTACGGATTTTTCTCCACCGCGATCAACTTCAATATGTTTATTTGCGCCTGTTGTTCATATCCATGATCCAATAACGCCGCGTGGACAACTGCCTCAAGAACCATTTCTTCTTGTACATTTATTTCTCCGACAGCTCCCCTTATCCCTCCTCTATATTCCATCAACTTATTGTTTTCTTCCTTTTTTGCCTTTTCTATCAACGCGGCATCTCCATTACTTTTTTCCAGTTCCAATCGCTTAATGGTAGCTTCCAAATACGCCTTAAGTTTTGCATCTATATCGGAAAATTTCTTTCCCAAAAGTTGGTCTCTGTCCGCGATCGTTTCTAACAAATATTTTATTTCCCCCGTATTGCGCCCGATAACCCGCGATACGCGGTCTGTTTCCGCAGCGACATTCTTTAGCCGGTCGTTTTGGTTTTTTTTAAACTTGTCTCTATTTTCTTCTTCCCCCGAAAGAGAAAGTCTTGCCGCTTCGGCGAAAATGTTAAAATATTTAGAAAAAATATTTTCGGGAACTTCTTTTATCTCTCCGAATACCGCGCGCGATTTAGCCGACTGCGCTTCCTGATGTTCAAGCTCTTTTAGCATTGAATGTAAATTCTTCGGTATCTCTTCGTCTTCCGGATCCATCATAAAACGCACAAGTTCAGCTTCGATCTTATTCGCAAGTTCGTAATGATCCTCTTTTACGCGATATGATGGTCCAATTAGTTGCCTAAGATACGCGAATTTGTTCAATACCCCAGGAATATCCTTATTTTTAGAAATAGACTTAAATAATTCAGCTTCCTTCTCTAACGCGTCGAGAATAGCATCGTGACTTTTCTCATCCACTATACGAACGGCCGCGGACCGTAGCTTTTCATCCACTTCCAACGTTATTTTTTCATATTCTTCATCCTCATAAAACCCGTAGACGATCCCTTTTCTTAATATTATTCCGAGGGCCCGCACACCTTCGGCTATTTCGTCATCGTGCGCCGATAACAACCGTGCCAACGATCCTAAGATCTCGTCTTTTGCTTCTTTGATTCTTTCATTAGACGCCTTGTTAGATTCCTTGCGCATTTCATCCATACGTGATTCGCGCCATTTTTGTATTTCAATTTCTCTTTCAATAATTCCATCAATCTTGCTTAATTGTATTTTTAACGCGGATAAACCCGACTCTGCCTCCTGAACCAATTTCACCGCTTCAATCAACCTATCGTTTGCCCCCTTAACCGTATCTTGACGCGCGATACCACTTGATATTAAGTTAGCATCTTTAAGATCGTGCTTGATACTTGCGTTCTTTTGCAGTATTGATTTTACTTCTCCCTTAACTCCAAATAGCCATGTTTCGCTGGTAATCAATTTAGTAATATCCTCGTTGGTTTTTTGGCCCCTTTGGTCAATCTCCTGAACTCGCGCGGCCAACTCATCCAATTTTGCTTTATGACCATACATTTCGAACATCTTCGCGACAAAAGTCTTTTCATCTTCGCGTGCTTTAGCGACCCGATCTATAGATTCCCTGATCCCACCGATCTTTCTTTTCGCGTCCGCCCAGATATCTTCCGCGCTAACTAAGAACCGCCCGGCATTTTGTTCGGCACTTTCAGCCGCCGCTACAGCTGCTTCGCGGGTTATTAAACGTATTTCTTGTCGCGCCTTTTCAATTTTCTCTGTCACTTCGGCTATTGCCGCCAAAATTTGTTTCAGATCGCTTTCATATTTTTCAAGGCAGTTTTGAACGATCACGCTTACCGCCTCTCCGTCACCCTTTTTCTTAAGCTCGTTAATTTTTCTTAGTAAACCGTTTACCGTTCTTTCACCCTCCGCGGTCTCGGGTGCGATCCTGTTAAGCCTTGATAAAAACTCTGATCCTGATTTCACTCTTTCAAGTATTAGCGCTATGCCGGCCCTGCGTATGTTTTCCGCGTTAATCTTTGCTTCGAGCTCTTTGATCCGCGTCTCGGCCGCGTCAAGCTCCGCTCCTACTGTTGAATCTATTGTTTTCGCACTCACGATATTATCCCCTATCTTTTTCTCAACGCCTCTTGCTCCTTCAATATTGGGCCGAGTAACGATCGAATTAATATCGCCTTCAACTTCATCAAGAGTTTTGATTATTTCATTTAGTTTTTTGACTATTTTACTAAGCATATCGCGTTCGGATGTAAGGGCGTCATTTTGTTGGTTTTGAGCCGCTATAACTTGTACTTGTTCCAAAAGCTGTGCAGCTCTTGATTTATGCACTTCAATTTTTGCCCTCAAATCTAATGTTTTCTGAATAACCCCTTTCGCTACAAGCTGACTTCTTATTCTCTCTTTTTCTGTTATTGCCGCGCCCCTTATCTCAAGGTTTGAAACGATCCTATCGATCACCGGTATTTCTCTTTTAGCTATCGCGCAGGCGGAGTTAACCTTACTTACTACTTCCTTCTCACTTATGTTAATCCTTGCTCTGGAAGAACAGCTATTCGCCTCTCTTAGAGATATCCCGGTTTTTTTTATTTGTTCAAGCGCTGATAACGCGGCATCCGCCTGTTTTTTAGCGGCTTCTAACTTTGGTAACACATTTCCCTCTATTTGTTTTTTTGCATTATCTAACAATGCCCCATCATTCCTACGCACTTCTTCCCTGTATTTATTGACTTTTGCGACTGCGTTTTGTGCGTTTTGAATTTCACTCTCGACCCTTTCCTTTAACGCTTGAGCCTTTCTCGCGATACCGTCTCGCTCTAATTGATTTATTATTTCAGCAATTTGTTGGGCTTCCTTTTGGGCTTGCGCCTCTTGTCTTTGAGTTTTCAGAGCGCTTCTGTCCTCCTTACCCTGCGAAGAGTCTTCTCCATTTGGTTCGCTTCCTGTATTTTTTTTCTTTTTCGGCCTTACTCCTGTCTCTTTTGCTACCTCGCAAGAATTTTTACGCTTTACGAACTCCATACTGTATTTATCAACATTATTTTTCATTCTAACAAGCATAGCTTTCGCGCTATCTCCGAGCAAGACGTTTCCTGACGTTTTACTATTAAGATAATTTTTTGCGTGATCAATAAATAAGATCGCGACATCCGATAAACGCGCACCTTCGTCATACTCCCCGCAATCCTGACAATACTTCGAAAAATCTTCAAGCGTCTTTACTACATTCAAAATAACGTTACATAATCCATACATTTTTCTTTCTTCCAAATTTGCCGAGGGGATCCCTCCATTCGATTTCTTTATTATTTCCTTTTCCGACGCAGCGAAAATATCCAGAAAATATTCTTCGCCCTTCCCTTCTCCGAATAGGCGGTCGGCCTGAATGAACATGAAAAACTTCTGTTGTTGTTCTGCGCTCTTCGCGGCACCTTCCGTAAAAACACCCGGTTCAAACACTTTAGCGAGAAAATAGTTCAATAATATGCGTTTTTGGAAAAGAACGTCCATTTTACTGCTTTCCCTGCCTTCATCATTATCCGCCGCGAGATCTTTTTTCCATTTTTCTTTTGCAGAAGAAAGAATACCATCAGCTACCTGCTCAAAAATAGATATCACCTTTTTGTAATCTCTTGATGAATATAAAAGTGCCGTGATAATATAATAAAGGTGTATCGCCCCGATCTTATCAATGCCGATGCCCCACTCAGAGAAACTCTCCCAAACCGTTATTATTTCTTGTAATTTTTCCTGCTCAACATCATTAAACCATTTTGGTCCCGTTTGGGCGCGTTTGAGTATTGTTTGCCACGCGGATTCTATCTGCATCACTTTCCGGAACATCTCATAATCATGGATACATGTTTCTATAGCTTCTTTCTGTTCATCCCGCGCGAATAACTCCCTTGTCCGCAAAAATATGATATATCGTTCCGCGGCATCGGCCGCTTGGCGGAATTTTTTCTTATTTTCCAGAAAATCCATATATTCTCTTACTCTCTTGTCAATGCGTTCAAGTGCGCCTTCCAGTTCTCCTTCTCCCCCGAAAATTTCCGCTAATCTCGGGGATCCGTTATTCTCGCCAAAGATCTTATCCGCGAAAAACACAAGAAAATCTTTTTTATTTTCCGACTCATTCTGCTTTAGAAGTAGATTGCCGCTACCCGGGTCTAAAAGGCATGAAACAAAATATAACTCTAAGAACCTTTTATCATATAGGACGCGCCGCGTTGTTTCTGCGTGCTTTTTGATCGCGTCGACATCTTTTTGTACCAGCCCCTTACGCGCGAGAGCTTCACTTCTTTTGACTAATTCCGAGAGCTTTTGTGTCGCGGCCGCGAATTTTCCAGCTACTGCCTGAAACCTATGCCCTGAATAGACACACGCGTACAGGCATGCGTAATAGCATTCGAGATCATGATAAATACCCTCGCTGATCAAACCTTTCTTTTCCACACGTTTACCGTTTACGCTATCGCATACTTGCTCCAACATATCCACTAACAGCAAGGTTTTTTGCGCGTCTTTGGTGAACGGCACATAATCGTCAAGGTTTTTACCAAAAGTGTTTTCGCATATATTTTTGATAAAATTATCGGCTTTTTCGGAATCTAAGTTTTTTAGAAAATTTTTTCGGCTTATTAAATTCCTAAATGGCTCTATGGGATCCGCTTTCATTATTGTCTCATAGGCTTTACCTATTTCAGCCGATGTCCCGGGAGTATTACTGAACAATACATCAAAAGCGTTATCTAAGTCTTGAAGCGATCGCGGGTCAAAGTCAGTTAACGGCCCATTTTCGCCGGCTCCTCTATTTAATATCTCTTTCATCTCTTTTATGACCGCCTTACACGCCTCATACTCTTCTCTAACTTCTTTAGCAAAACCCGGTTTGGCGGCAGTAGGATCATCGCCCCCCAAAAACTCGTCATATTCGATCTCAAGATGCATCATATAGCTTTCCGCGAAAGATAGGGCCTTTTCATAATGTCCATGCTCCTTGAAATACATAATGAACTTTTTAGAGATCGGA
>JAQUNB010000016.1 GCA_028717825.1 Candidatus Omnitrophota bacterium | reverse complement strand
CATAAACGAAATTACCGTATTTGTCGGTTATATACATAAGATCGCTGGCGGTTTCCATGAAGGTCCGGAATTTCTCTTCCGACTCTCTCAGTGCCTTCTCCAGCTTTTTTCGTTCGGTAATATCGCACACAATATTTTGCATGACCCCTTTATTAAAATCGACCACGCTGGAAGATATTTCCACATCGATCGTTTCTTTTTCCTTTTTTTTGAACTTTGACTCGAACCTGACGGAGCAGGTTTCTTCGCCGATCTTAAAGGCCCTTTTCGACTTGGTTAATTCTTCCTCCGTGTGCAGCCCCCAAAACAGAGAATCGATCAATTCTTCTTTGGTGCGCTCCAGCATATTGCACGCTTTTTTATTCACATCTATTATTTTCCCGTCAAAATCGCAAATGAACACCGCATCATTGGAATGCTCGAACAAGTTCCGAAAGTGCTCTTCCCTTTCGTTTAATTCATTAATTGATAGTTTTTGATCCTTGTTTTCCCTGTTAAACGCAGCCGCGGCCGTCCGTTCTTTCCGTGCCTCTTGTACCAGATCGTCAAAAATGCGAGAGAGGTCTCCTATCTCATCTTTTCTCTCTTCCACTAAACTGTATTCCAGATTACCGGATTTTACGATCTCCGCGCTCCTGTAAAGCCGGTGTACGGCCCTTGTAATTATTTTGGCGACCATATAACCCACTACAGCCATTATGGCCGGAAAAGCTACAAAAAATATTGCAAAAGGGATGCCCGTTGTGATAATTACAACCATGAGCGCCATGACCAAAAAAGCGCTTATTACGAACGATATGGTTATTTTCGCGGTTAGTTTCATCTTTTTCCTACGAATATTTTTCGGGTATTTTGAATTTTTCGCACGGGATTATGGACCGCTCGATCGTCCACTTATACTTGCCCTGCCTGTCTTTTTCAAGCAAATTTGCGATATATGGCGCGCCGTATTTGTTGCCGTGCGCATCGTACAACACTTCCAGCTGGGGCCGTTTCATGTCTATCATGCTTGATTGGATAACAAGCGCGATCTCTTTTGTGTCCAGTTCGACGAGTGTCCCCGGCGGATAAATGCCGACTAAACTGAAGAAATTCTTTAACAGGTCCGGATTGAACCTCGTCCCGGACAGACTCATCATTTTTTCATATATCCGTTCGGGGCCGCCCTCCCCCTGATACGCGGAATCGGCTCTCAATTTGTCGTAATAATCGGAAATAGCAATTATCATGCTCGCCAGATTTAGTTTGTTACCGTACTTTTTCTCGGGATATCCCGTCATATCATAAGCGATGTCGTGCTCGAACGCGACTATCGCCGCCAAGGGGCTAACTCCGGGTGTATCGAGTAGTATTTTGGCACCGTTGACGTTGTTCTGTCCTTTTTTCTTCTGTTCTTCTTCGGTCATGTCTTCTTCTTTTGTTTCCTTTTCCGCGTGACCGGATAACTTACCGATATCGTGAAAAAGCGCCGCCGATCCTATTTCATTTAAATATTCTTTTTGCAGCCCCAGCGCTTCGGCCTGTAAAAGCGAGAACACCGTAACATTCACATCATGTATGAACATACTTTCGTCATGGCTTTTTGTTGAGGTAAGTAAGAGCAGCATATTTTTGTTCTTTAAAAGGCTGTTGATCATGCCGCCGACAAGTTGCCGCGCCGTATTCACGTTAAGAGGCTGGTTTCCTTTAATATTCTTGTATGTTTCGGTAAGAAAACCGATTCCGCCTTCATACGACTCTTTTCCCGAGGCCACGGCGCCATCTTCGAGCTCATCTGTTAAGGCGCCACCGCCTTGGCTTAACTCCCCGACAGATATATGCGTAAGCCGCGCTTCTAAGATTTTTTCTTTTATTCTCTTTATTTTTTCTTCGCCTTTTACATCGACTATCCGCACGTTCAGGATCCTTAACAGAGACAATATCTCTCCCCGCTCGATCCCTTGGATAAAGGTGATCTTTTTGAAACCGTTCTCTTGCAAATTATCAATAAAGCTTTTTATCCTTTTGCTTGTTTCATAAAATGGTTTTTTCTCAAAAGCGACCTCGTCTCCGATAATACCTATCGTTATTTCGTTTCTTTCGGCCAAGATGCCCGCAAGGATACCATACACACTGCTGGTGACTTCTTTTGTCAGCCTGTGGTCTTCCCCATACATAGCGTTCGAGTGCACCGCGCTAGCGAGCCCTTTTATAAATTCCTCAACTTTATTTCTAACTAGATCCGCTGTCATATCGTTTTGCCTTCCGTCGCTTTTTGCTCATCAAGTTTTAATAGTATTTCACACATCTTCCGGACCTTTTCACTTCCGTCTTTAGTGCCTTCTTTCACAAGATCAAGCGCTTCTTTAGAATGGAGTCGCGCTAAACTTGTAGCCGCCGCTATCCGCAGCTCATTGCGCCATGGCATGTTCAAAAAAGCTTTTTTGCGAAAGATCCGTTCCAAATATGGGAAAGTCTCCTGTTTTCTATAATATCCGCAAAGCTCAACCAGCCTTATCAGAAAATTTTTTCTAAAAAAGCTCCTTTCGCCTAACTTGAACATTTTTTCTATGAAAGCGCTATCGTTCGTCTTTAAAAGTGCCGTCGCGGCTTTCTTCTGGACTTCTTTATCTTTTTCCCTTTTAAGTATAAAAAAAACGTTTTCTCTGTCCTCTTCGGTCGCAGGCTCGAACCCTTCAAGCCCTTCCCACCTTATCAGGGCGTTCCGGTGCGCGATCAATCTCTTGGCCACTAGATGCGCCTTTTCCGGCGCATGTTCTCTCAACAAGTGAAGAAGATCTCTTACCACATATGGTTCACCGTATTCCAGACGTTCTATTATCTCTTTTGTTGTTTCGTCCTTCGTTCGGGCAAAGATCACTTTATATTTGTTGCGGCATGCCGGCAGCTTTTCAGCCAGATACGCATCGATCAGGACCTGTGCCGTATGCGATAAAGGATTATTTTTGGCTTTTCCGAAAATAGCGGCGATATCCTCGACCTCTTTACTTTTGGCTTCCGGCATTAAAGCGACCAAACTTTCCAAGTTCTCTTTTTTAGCTATATGTTCGAACACCTTTTCGATCGTACCGGTCATCTGTTTATTCCTTTTTTGCTCTACACCGGATTTTTCTGTGAAAAATTCTGTTATTTCCCGTATCCTTTCCACATCTTTTGAGTCCAATAATTCCGGCAATATCTCTACCAGTTTTTCACCGAATTTTTCGAATTCGGAAGAGTTGCTTTCAAGCCATAAAATATTCAGGAGAAGCCATACTTCTTCTTTTTTTAGTTTCTCTTCTTTCAGGGACTGCACGAACCTGTTTATCGCGGGGTTGAGCTTCGCGACATATATGAGTGTGTCTATTTTTTTATTTGTGACCGCGTCAACCGTGATCTTATACATCTCCGACATGAAATTGCTCTCGGGATGGTCTTTCAATATTTCCTTCACCGACATTTGGAGCTTTGCCAATGTGTCTTTGTTCAATATGCGTTTGGTGAGCATCTTGTCCGCGACCATTGAAACGATGCTGCTTGATTTCGTCGCGCTTGGGGACAATTTATCGAACACTTTAAGCAGGTTCTCGTTGAATTTATCTTCGTCGCTTATGAGAGACTCTATGAATCCCGCGATAAAACTGTCCGAGAAATCTTTTGTTATCGTTTCCGCGAGATCGAAATTCTCGCCCTCTACGGTAGTCTGTTCAAAAAGGCTGGCGATGAGGTCCGGATGGAGCTGCGTTATTACGTCCATGAGTTTCACCTTAACTTCGGATTCTTTTACGCCCTCGGCTTCGTTTTTATCAAAATATTCGCATATTTTTACGATGGCCTCTTTGGTTTCGGAGACCACTTTGTCATCCTGTAGACGCTCGACCGCGTCTCTATAGACCCTGTTCAGGGTTTTTGCCGCTTTTCTCGTGTCTTGAAAAAAGTTTACCAGAAATTCTACTTTTGACCCAGGAAGTGTGCCGATCTTAGCTTCTTTAGCTATGGCGAAAAGCGACTGCCAGACCTCTTCTTCTTCTGTTACAGCCTTGCCGGAGGCGCTTGTCAAGAGTGCGCTATAATCTATTTCCTGAACTTTGAGATAGGTTAAGCTCGGGAGATTTTTTAGAACGCCTCCACGCTCGTGTATTATCTTTGCGTCGTCCCTTATCACCGACAGGAATTGCACGAGTTCCGGCTTCTCCACCCCTTTAAGAATGGAGATCGCAACTATGCCTCTTAAATGCAGGAAGTTCGCTATTTCTTGGAATCGTTCGTTTTTCTCATCGATCACGATACCGTCAGCAAAAATTTTGTCCTGTGCTATGCCGAGATCCAACCTGCTTTTAGACTGAAACCACGGGCTGAGCGACGCAAGGAGGTTATTGATGGAAAAAACACAAATGGGGTGGTCCGACGTATATAAAACACTGTTTCGGATCGCTGTGCTGAAATCACGTATTATGAGATTCAGTTGTTTTAACGTTTCCGGAGAAATTTTTTCCTTCTGGCCGTCCATAGTAATGTAATTATATCATATTAACATTTTGTGTGCAAAAAGGGTGGTTAGTAATATATATATGTATAGAGGCTATCTCATAAAGGCCCCTGCTTTCATTGCTTTGCTATTTGTGAGATAGTTTCTAGACGCCGGTCGAGGAAAGGTTCTTTAAATATTCTTCGGAGGTTTCACGGAATGAGGTGCTTTTATTTTTATATAGATTGTTCTCTTTGTGCAGGATGGTGATCTCCGCAATCTCTTTTTGGAGCATCACCGGAAAGTCTTCAGGACAATTGTTGAATTTCGCACCTATTGCGTAGAAATTGTCTTTGAGTTTTTTTGTGTATACAATAACGGCTTCAATAAAAAACATTTTCTTTTTGAGAAAAATACGCATGCTGAGTTTTTCATCGAATTTAAGCGGCTGTGTACAACAAAAAGACACCCCTCCCTGACTAATGTCAACCGTATCAAAAACGATATCGGTTAACTCGTCTCCTTGCTCAACAGGGTACGCAATCGGGTACCTTTTCCATTTCCTTCGTTCATCCATGGTAGCTTTATTTTACCACATAAACACTAAAACGTAAAGTTAAGATACAGAAAAGTAAAATTGTGTTTTTTTCCGCTGTTGTTTTGGGTTTGCTTGGAATCTCGCTTATTTTCGCTTTTTGTCCGTAACCCAAAACGTCATATACCTTCCGAACATAAGACGTGTCTGCGCATCCAGCGCGGGAAGCGCGCTTAATGAAACGATCGTGAGCGGGATAAGTAGCCATTGCATCGCAAAGCCGAGTTTTTTAAGAAAACCGCCATGTTCTCTGCCTTTAGGAAGAAGCCGCAGACTTAGGAAAATACTCGTAAGAAGAGAGATCGATGCGCAATTAAATATGATCCGAGCGATCCTCGGTGTGCTGTAATACATGACCGACTGGGAATAATCTTTTGTTGCGAAAATCGCAGGCAACCACCCTATTATCGTGAGAATAAAGCTCCATGTTGCCCATGAAACATGCCCCTCAAACAATTTGAACCCGTTTCTAAATCTTTTGACAAGAGATATTCTGTTATTTTGAAGGAACGCCCGGGTAACAATGGGGAAATTTTCCACGCCCCACGCCCATCTCCTCTTTTGTTTATACACTTTCTTAACCGTATCCCACCAATCGTTACCAACGACCGCGTCCATAGAAAGCATCGTATACATGGGGACTACCCGGTAGTTCCCGTCATAATGTATGAATGCTTTCCAGAAGATCGCCGAATCGTCGGATATCATGTCGACGGGCCAATATCCCACATCTACAAGCGCTTTAAAGCTCATACTGTGACTGGAAAATGTTACAAGCTGTTCGGGATTGGTCGCTTCCACCAGCTGAAAAAAGGAAGAACCTACTTCCAAAACGCGTGTTATCCCCGGCGCTTCCCAGATGTTGTTATTGTAGACCGGCACGGGCTGAAAACTCGCTAGCTTTCTGTTCGGGCATGTCAAAAAATAATACGTAAGCGCCGCGAAATATTCCGGGTTCACGACCGTATCGGCATCAAAGCACGAACAGATCACGTTCTCAAAAGGAATATTTCGTTTTTCGAAAAACTCAGCCGCGCGTTTCGCCGCGTAAGTCGCGTTGGCGCCCTTCACTCTGGCTTCCCCAATGATACCGTCCGGGTGGGGCACTACAATGAGGTCCAAAAAACATTTTTTGTAACTGTCGTGGATCTCTTCGGCGCCGCGCTTAACTTCTGTCGTCGCCCTTTCCTCAAGAGCCAGAACAACAAGCATGCGATTCGTAGGGAATATACTCTTTGCCAAACTTTTTATCCCGGGCTCAACAATTTCCCTTTGTTCCTTCGCGATAGGGATTATCACGACATGGTAGAGCTCGTCGGATCTCGGTGTTTTTTTCTCCAATCGCCTGATCTTTTCAACTTCAAGATAATGTATTACTCTCGATATTTTTTTTCTGAGATCCTCTTTCCCCTCGACACCTTTTATGCTCCGCGCATATTCTTCGAGGTTGTCCATACCGCAGACTCTTTTCATCCAGTCGGTCTTTTTTTCAATGGAAAGTCTGAAATACGACAGAACCAGAAAGATGGTCAGGTAGAACAGCCTCATGATCCAATATAAGTAAAAAGCTATTATGATAACCGCCGCTATGAGCGGTTTATAAATGGAAAGCGCGATCATCCCCAAAAGGATCGTCCAGCTCATGCATCCCGGAAGGATCTCGCACACACGCTGGAGACGTTCTTCTTTCGCATTAAGGTGGTTCCTCGAAAAACTAAATCCCGCCGACATTTATAACTTCCTTTATTTCTTTGGCTATTTTTGTCTCGGCGAACGATAGCGGAATAAGTTCTTTATCCGGGATTATTTTGACAGACTTAAGTTCGCCGCTTTCGGCATCAAGGTAGTAGATATTCCCGGTCTGCTCCGTGTAATAAACGGAAGTTCCCGTTTTTACCGTCACTATATCGCGTACGTTCGGCCCGTCTAACCATTCGCTTTCCATCAAAAATACTTTATCGCCGTCCTTGAAGATAATATATGCCGCGTCGTACGCCCAAAACGCTTGCTTTATATCTATTCCTTTTTCATATATCCACTTAAGGCGCGGCGGGATCTCAAACTCTACATCTCCCGTTCTTTCGGTCCTTAGGTCCAAAACCCCTATTTTGTCTTTGGTCCAGATCAGGATCTTCCTGTCTTTGGCGCAAAATTCATGGCCCAGCACACCATTATCCACAAATTTATAAGGGAGGTGGTTGGTCAGAAGCTCTCCTTTTTCTCCGACAAAGATCATGCAGTTTCTCGGACATACTTTGACATCATAGGCGCGGCTTGAGCCAAAAACCGCATCTTTTATGGCCGGTTCATTAAAAATGGTCTTTCCCGCCCAGCCCCCGTCAGAAGCTATTTTTAATAAAGTGTTGTTTTCGGTCAGTGCATAAATAAAAGATTCATGAATATCGAATCCTTTGATCTTCTTCAGATACTCGGGATATATCGCCCTATTCCCCGCGTCGATCTTGTTGATGCAGCCGGCTTGCAGCGCAAAGAGTTGCGATGACTGCGGCATCCATTTAACCGAGGTGGGCTCTATGGGAAAAAGTTTCGTGATATTTTTTATGCTGTTTTTCTCTTCCTCTATCGTCACCCATAGATATTTTTTCTTCTCCTTGTTTTCCGTGATCAATAGGCACGAGTTATCCTTTCCGGCCGAGATGATATTATTCAGTGCCTCTTCGGAGAAGGTCGAATTTTTGTCCACCAGTGGCCATATTTTTTCGCGCATACAGTCGAAAACATATGTTTCCCCGAGCGTATTTTCTTTTGAAAGCAAGAGATGCCCGTTTGCCGGCAAAAATTTTATATCTCTAAAATCATCTTCCGCTTTTACGTCCCCCGCTATTTTTAAGGGCACGAGAAGTATCTTGTCTAAAACAGCCGCTTTGCCGACTTTGACCTCTATGCTATGAGTCCATGGCCTATATCCGCGAGCATGTAAAATTATTTTATATTTGCCGGGCAAAAGTCCCGTAATGATCGTCGGGGTTTTCCGGTCATATTGTTTTCGGTCCAAGTAAACGTCCGCTCCGGTAGGGGCGGTGGCAAGATAGATAAGGCCCGTCTGTGTTACTTTGGTCGTCCCGCCGGGCTTAAAGATAAATCCGAACGCGTACAGGATGATCAAGGGACAGACGATCAAATAAATAATTAAAAAAATATAGAAAAATATTTTCCGTAAAAACAACATTTTTGATCTTTCTCCGGTATTTAAACGATATTAGACTACACCGATGTGTGTGTTTTGGCAAGATGGTTTGTGACCTTCTCGTGTTTGGGGGTTCATGGTTCGTAGTCCGGGTATTGCGCCCAGTGCTTCTTCCTGTGGACCAAATTGAAATGAAAAATGTAGAGCCTGGCCGCCGTGTCAGGCCTATAAATCATTATCGGCAAGACAAAGTGGTCTCGCCCTACACCTCATGGCTAATCTTCGTTTCCGTCGCCGCCATATGCTAAATGCAAAATGCCATCTGCCAGAAATTCGTCCCTCGTCTCTCGTCCTAGCAAGCGTAGCGAGCGGTCGTCCCTCGTCCCGCTATGCGCTCTGCTCTATGCCTCGTTGTCTCTGCCGGCACACGCATTACGCGTTTTGAACAAGTTTTTCGCCTATATCGTAAACCTCTTTGGTTTCAACATAATTTATGGGCATTAATGGAAGCGCTTTTACGATCTTATTCAACGCCCGTATCATATCTATTTTATTGCCGGTCGCAAGATTTGTTATGTCCGTACCTGTAATATCAAAACTTTCGGGATCTTGTCCTAATGAAAAACAGAGGTTCATATATTGTTTCAGCGTATATGCAACGAACGCGCTATCCGCTTCGGACCTATTTTTAGCTATTTCCGAGAGCCGTAATCCTAAGAAAACACTCCGTGCGAAACCACTTCTATCGAAACTTCTCCCGGCAGGAACAAGGATGGTCTTATCGGGGGTATCTTTCATGTCTCCAAGCACTTCCCATTGTTTGTTCGGCGCTTCTGTTTCGCTTAGCTTATAGCCCTTGTCGACAGGGAAGATCGTTATCGTGTTGCTTCTGTCGCTAGTAAATCCCTGCGGAAGCGTTTTTTTCGTTATACCGTAATCCTGATAACTATTTTCGGAAACAACCGATTGTCCCGACGAATAAAGTTCTATATAAAGGTTACCTACGCTTTGCAGCGCTTGCAGGAATCCCGCTGCTTTTTCTTTGCCCAGTTGCTTAAGCTCTCCCGTCGATATTCTTATGCGTTTGGCGTTTTCTACGGTAACCGGCGCGTTCGCGATCCCGCCAAAAAAGACGGCGTTATCCTCTATGTACGTTTTTATATATTTGGTTTTTTCGAAACTGCCGCTTATCTCTTTCAGAAATTTTTTCTCTTCGTGCGCCGCGGCATCTGTCGGGATCTCCTCTTCTTTCCTCAGCGCAATGCCTCCGGGAGTCTCCTCCCCCTGTGTTCGGTTAAGCAACTGCGAACACAAGTCCACCAAGGTTGGCATCTGTTCATTCGTTAAGCCGTTATATAACGAAATTAAGTCACTTTTTTGACCCAAAATCCCGTCAAAGCCTTTTCTGCCGGATACGCTCACCCACACAGCATCAGGGACCTTTTCTCTCGACTTTATTATTTGCGGTTTTCCGTTTATTGTCGCGCCGATATATGGCGAGCTTGTAGGTTTAATTGTTTTATCGGTAGTGAAGTCCCATAGCGGATTGATCCGGTTTGCTTGTTCCGCGGTTAGTTTGATCGAAAAATCATTGAACCTTAGCCCGCCTAAATTTACCACATAATCGACATAACCGGGGAGAGCAAAACACACATCGCCCGGGTTAAGTTCCTGCGCTATTATACCAATTATCTGCCGTCCGTCTTCGCTATAGAGAACATTGAACTGGATGCCGCGCCCTTCCGTTACCTGTTTTATATCAAGGCTGAGCCCTTGGAAATGTCCCGCTCCGGTGCTTGTTGTCTGCAGCGACCCGGGAACATAATCTTTTATGAAAGTTGTTTCGTGCATTGTTGAAACAGTACCGTTTTCTGTTATCCCCTTTATACCATCCGGAACAGAAATAAATCCATGATCCATAATATACATGGCTATCTTGTCCTGTATGTGTGCGAAAACTTCTTTATTAAAAATTAAATATTCTTTTATGTTCGGTCCTAATTTTTTTATCCCCTCTAGCCCGCGCCAGAAAAATCCACAGGCACCCTCTTTTGTGACTTCCCCCGCACCTGTGGGCAGTGTTGCTCTATCGATAAAACTTTTCCCTTTTGAACTTTTAACCATATTGCGTTCTTCTGCCGTAAGCCTCATGGCAGAAGCACCCGGCACGCCCCGGTCGACCCATGAGATAATATTTAGCGCCTGTCCGCCTATTACTTCCATTTCTTGTACTAATGTATTAAAGTGCTCCCCGGTATTTGACATTTCTTCCACAACTTGGTGAAATCCCAGTATAAACCGTTCTATGTTGCCCTTCATTTGTTTTTTGGTTTTTTCATCTACTACGCTATCTATGACGCCGGCCTCGCTTTGCCGCTGAACGTTTGTTACATACACATTCAAGAGAGTATTCATAATATAGACATAAACGTCTATATTTTCTTCTTTCCCCTGAAACGCCTCCGAAGCAAATAATGTTTCCAGCGCTTTTTGTGTCTTGCTTTCCAGCACAAGCGCAGGTACCACATAAGTAAGGTATCGCCTCGGCGCTTCTTTTTGGTCAGGTACCTGTGTCTGGTTGAACAGAGTAAGCCTCTTTTGCTCCATTTCTTCTTTCTCCTTCAGTTTTTTTCTTATTATGTCACGCGCTTTCTTGTCTTCTATCGTACGCGAAAATTCCCTTAGATATGCGGCTGCTGTGGGCATAGCTTCGATCGCCCTGCTTAACCGTATTGACGTTGCCTGATAATGCGAAAGTTTTTCAGTTCCGGCCTGCGCTACAGCTTCAAATATTTCACGATATTGAGCTTCATACGCGGCATTTCTCGCTTTATAATAATAGATCGGAAGA
>JAQUNB010000015.1 GCA_028717825.1 Candidatus Omnitrophota bacterium | reverse complement strand
TCATTAAGATGATGCCTGTCAACATGCGTATCGCCTTTGGCATTAAGTTCTGTATCGAACAGACCGTGGTACGTAAAAAGGGTTAGCATGTGATCCAAAAAACCTATAGTAGTCTCGATCTTGCTTGAGCCCTTCCCGTCAATATTGAGAAGAGGGATCTCGATCTGTGTCTCGCGGCTTTTTCTTTGATAAGCTATCTTTCGCGCAGGTGAAAGCTTTTTCCCGAAAATATTCATTTAACGCCCCCTTTTATTCTTTTTCGCATCTGACCGCGACCGATTCCCAGTGTTTTTCGAGTTTTTCGAGATTCGTAAGATCACGCACCCATTTCGCGGAACTTGTCACGGCTTTACGAGAATAAGAGATCACATGAGAACTCTTTATAAAACTCCTTAAATTGAGGCCTGAAGAATACCTCGCCGTTCCGCCTGTCGGCAAAACATGGCTGGGGCCCGCGATATAATCACCGATCGCGACCGGTGAGAACTGGCCCAAAAATATAGCTCCGGCATTCTTAATACTCCGCATAAGACGTTCCGGAGATTTTACCATAAGTTCCAAATGTTCCGGCGCGATCATATTGGAAACCTCCGCCGCCTCGTTCAGGTTTTTAACTTTTATGAGGTACCCTTTTATGTCATCATCCGCTCGCAAAAGACTGAATAATTTTCTTGAGGGCGTAACGAGTATCGCCAGGCCTTTGTGATGTTCCGCCTGCGCCATGAGGTCCTTTTTCAGATATTCGATATTCGCGTCATCATCGGCGATGATAAGTACTTCGCTGGGACCCGCCAGCATATCTATATCGCAATACCCGAACACCTGACGTTTCGCCTCGGTCACATACTCATTTCCGGGCCCGACTATTTTATCGACTTTCGGGACGGTTTTTGTACCGAACGCAAGCGCCGCGATGGCCTGCGCACCGCCGATCTTATATATTTCATCGACATTCAAGAGGTTCGCGACAACAAGAATATGCGGATCGATACTACCGTATTTGTTCGGAGGCGAGACCATTATCACCCGTTTTACGCCCGCGATCTTCGCGGGCAGTACCGTCATGTAAACACTCGAGACCAGCGGAACCGTACCGCTGGGCACATAAACACCGACCTTTTCTATCGGGTTGAATTTTTCCCCCAGATCGATCCCCGATTCATGTTTTATGGACCATGATTTCGGGAGCTGTTTTGCATAAAACTTATTTATGTTATGTATTATCGCTTTTAACGTGTTCACGATCTCCGGCTTAATATCCTGATAAGCGCCGCTTATCTCCGCTTCCGTAACACGGAGATCCTTTTTCTTTAAGCTTATCCTGTCAAATTTCTTGGTATATTTGATAAGCGCGGCGTCACCGTTAACTCGAACATTCTCAACGATCCCGGAAACTTTTTTTTGAAGCCGCACCTTGTCCGGGCTCAGCCTGTTGACAAGACTATCGAACATTTTACTGCCGACCTTTATGCTTCTCATGATCTAAACCTTCCCCCCGATTATTTTCTTTGCCTCTTCGAACGCGGATCTTATCCCGTCGATATTTTTGCCTCCGGCCTGAGCGAAGAAAGCGCTCCCTCCGCCCTTACCATCGATAAAGCCGGCAATTGAATTTATAATATCTTTCGCGTTAAGTTTTTTTTCCTTCAGGTCCTGAGTAACGGCACACACTAGACTGACCTTTCCGGCACCGCATCCGGCGAACAAAATAACCGCGGAAGCGGACTTTTTCTCCGTATACGACACGGCCCTTCTCAGCATCTCTATATCCACATCGTTCAAACGGTACGCGATAAAATTAACCCCGTCTATCACTTCGGCGCTCCCTACTTTTTTATCGATCTCGGCAACGACTTCTCCAAACCTTTCGTTCTCTTTTTCTTTTTCGCGCTTTTTCTCTTTTTCGGCGAAATCCTCAAATATCCCGTCAAAAACAGGTTTCATTTCGGAGTCGAACTCGTGCATAATGCTTTTATCGATCTTTAGTTTTCCTTTTATTATCTCATCGATGCGTATCTCCATCGCCTTATC
The DNA here is from genome assembly GCA_028717825.1 of Candidatus Omnitrophota bacterium. Taxonomy (GTDB): domain Bacteria; phylum Omnitrophota; class Gorgyraeia; order Tantalellales; family Tantalellaceae; genus JAQUNB01. The sequence continues at coordinate 9,260 of JAQUNB010000015.1, read as the reverse complement.
AAGCTGCCTCGAACCTTTCCCGCTTATCTGGCCGTAACGCGCGAGTAGTTCCTTAAGGCTAGAGACAAGCCACTTCGCAGCGTTCTCGCCCGTTAAGGCCTCAATGCGTCTAATACCGCTCGCGACGGAACTTTCACCGACGATTTTGAACACACCTATTTCGGAAGTATTGTCTACATGCGTACCGCCGCATAGTTCTTTCGACTTATCGGCAACCGTAACGACCCGCACCACATCACCGTATTTGTCGCCAAAGAAAGACAATGCCCCTTCCTCTTTCGCCTGGGCCTGTGATTTTGTTTCTTTTGAGACAGGCAGGCTTTCTTCAATCCATTCATTAACTATATCCTCGACTTTTGCGATCTCTCTATCCGATAATTTTTTCATATGTGTAAAATCGAACCTGAGCCTCTTGTCGTTTACAAAAGAACCCGATTGTCTCACCTGGTCCCCAAGTATATTCCGAAGCGCCGCCTGCAAAAGATGCGTGGCGGTGTGGTTCGCGGCCGTTCTCATTTTTTTATCGTGGTCATGCTCGACACTAACGGTCTCCCCCAAGTTGAAGGCGCCTTCACGGACGATCACTCGAAAAATTTTCTTGCCGTCGGTCTCGAAAGTATCGACTATTTCCATCCGTCCGTTTTCTCCGGTGATCGTACCCGTATCTCCGACCTGCCCGCCGCATTCCGCGTAAAATCCGCCGCTCTGAGGGCTAGTGATTATCTCGGCGCACTCATTCTCCATTAAACTTTTTGTTTCTTTTTCACCTTTCAAAATGAATTCCAGTTTCGCTTTTAACGGCAGTTCATCCGAAAACTTCGGCTTCGGCGCGTTTTTGAACTGGTCCGGCTTAAAAATGAATTCACAGGCAAGATCGCTGCCTTTACGCGACTGTTCTTTTCGTCCTTCCATCAGCCGCTCAAAGCCTTCAGCATCGATAATGATGCCTCTTGAGACCGCCTCTTCCGCAATAACATCAACAGGCAGTCCATACGTATCAACTAGCTTAAACATCTCCTCGCCCGCTAATTTATTACGGGACTTCAATACCATCTCCTCAAAAACGGGCATGGCGGAGTTCAGCGTATCATTAAATTTCTTTTCCTCTTCCTTCACGATCGCGGCTATATGTTCGCTTTTATCTTTTATTTCCGGGTATGCCGTCTTCGTCACTTCTGCGATCTTCGGAACTATTTTATATAAAAATTCTCCGCGACGTCCGCTCTTGAGATACGCCCTGCGTATCAGTTTTCTTACCACATAACCCCGTTTTTCATTCGATGGCGAAACACCGACGCATATAGTAAAAACCGCGGCCCTCATGTGGTCCGCGATAAGGTTAAGTTTTTCCACCGGAACATTTTTACCGGCATCGCCCAATTCCTTTTTGATCTCTCTAATGATCGGAACAAAAAGATCCGTATCAAAATTGGTCATAACCTGCTGTTTGACAGAAGCGATACGCTCGAGTCCCATTCCCGTATCGATATTTTTATTCGGAAGCGGTTCGAGCCTGCCGTCAGGTTTACGATCGAATTGAGTGAACACAAGATTCCAGACTTCAACGAACCTTCCGCAATCACAGGCGGGGTTACAAGTAGCCTTGCCGCAGCCGTATTCCGCGCCCCAATCGTAAAATATCTCGGAACATGGCCCACACGGGCCGTTCGGACCTTTCGACGGAGCATCGGCCGGCCAGAAATTATCGGCTGGCCCTAGCCGGACGATCTTGGCCGTCGGGATCTTTACCTCACGCGCCCAAATATCATACGCTTCATTATCATCCTGATACACGGACACCCACAATTTTTCTTCAGGTATGTTCATTTCTTTTGTCATGAACTCCCACGCCCACAAGATCGCTTCTTTTTTAAAATAATCACCAAAAGAAAAATTTCCAAGCATTTCAAAAAAAGTATGATGACGCGGTGTCCTTCCGACGTTATCAAGATCGGCCGTCCGGAGACACTTCTGGCTGGATGTCGCGCGCTTGAATGTGACATTCTTGCCCATGAACTGGTCTTTGAACTGGTTCATGCCGGCGCCGGTAAAAAGAAGCGTCGGATCGTCTTTGGGCACGAGAAGATCGCTGGGAACAACCGTGTGCCCTTTCTTTTCGAAAAACTCAAGGAATCTCGCTCTTATTTCATTTGAAAACATAATTTCGATCCATTTTTCTCTTTTGCAGGGAACAGGCATACCTGTTCCCTACGATCATATTTTTGCGACACTATCTGCGGGTGGGGTCAGGTCACTCTGTGTCGTCGATTTTGTGAGGCCTGACCCCACCGTTACGACGAATCCCGGAACACGACCCCCTCAGTTCTCCTCAATCGCCTCTTCGGCAGCTTCCGCGGCGATCCCTCTACTAACAAGAAACCGGAACAACCTCGCCTTTTCCTTCATATCCAAACTGCGTGTTCCGGTGCCAATTTTTTTCTTCAATAATCTTGAGGCTAAATTTTTATCGCCCAGTTCACTTGCCTTTTCTTCTAATGCACAATCTATCACATCCCGCGGAATGCCTTTAAGCTCTAGTTCGCGGGCCAGAACCCTTTTCCCTTTGGGATTCGACCTTAATCTCGATTCGATCCAGCCGCCGGCAAATTTTGCATCATCAAGAAGTCCGTCTTTTTTTAAAAGCTGCATCAAACCCGCGATCATCCCGGCATCATAGCCGGCCTTCTCGAGCCGGTCCATCACTTCCCGCTCGCTACGCGCCCTGATCGCCAATAGGCGCAGACAATATTTTTTCGCTTTATCAAGATCTCTCTTCATCAGCTATAACTCATTCTCGCTTTTGGAAAACGTCAAAATCCCAATCCCAAAACCCAAATGAAACGTTAAATCCAAATAGTTTAATCAATAAAATACCATCGTCATTCCGTTAACTATTTGGATTTGGGATTTTCACGATTCATTTGTCATTTGGATTTTGTCATTTGTCATTTCAAGTTTTTTAACGGTTCTCCTCCGCCACATTCAAAGCTTTTTTTACTTCGGATTCAATTTTGTTCAACAAAGACGCGTTATCTTTAAGAAAAAGCCGGGCATTCTCTTTGCCTTGTCCGATCTTTTCCTCTCCAAAGGTAAGCCATGTCCCGGATTTTTTCAGGACCCCGAGCTCTTCCCCAAGGTCTACCACGCTCGAAGACCTCGATATACCTTCATCGAACATGATATCGAACTCCGCGTCCCTAAAGGGCGGGGCGACTTTATTCTTTACGACTTTTGCCCGCACGCGGTTGCCTATGACCCTTTCACCTTTCTTTAGAGAAGCGATGCGTCTAAGATCGATACGCACGGAAGAGTAGAATTTGAGAGCGTTTCCGCCGGTCGTGGTCTCCGGATTGCCGAACATTATCCCGATCTTCATACGGATCTGATTTATAAAAATAACACAAGTTTTCGATCTTGAAATAGCCGCCGTGAGTTTTCTTAAGGCTTGGCTCATGAGTCTGGCCTGAAGCCCCATATGGGAGTCGCCCATATCGCCTTCCAGTTCTTTTCTGGGAGTAAGCGCCGCGACCGAATCGATCACTATAACATCAAGGGCGTTGCTCTTTACCAGAGTTTCCGCTATATCCAGCGCCTGTTCACCGCTATCGGGCTGAGATATCAAAAGTTTATCCAAATTAACACCGATCTTTTTCGCGTATGTCGGATCGAACGCGTGTTCGGCATCGATAAACGCGACTTCCCCGCCGGTTTTTTGCGCGTTCGCAAGGATATTCAATGTTAAAGTGGTTTTGCCGCTTGATTCAGGACCGAATATCTCGACTATTCTGCCTCTCGGTACGCCCTTAACTCCCAGCGCATAATCCAAGGCAAGAGATCCGGTAGATATAGCGTCGATCTCAATCTTATACCCTTTTCCAAGTGTCATGATGGCACCATCGCCGAAATCCTTATGTATCTGGCTCAACGCAAGCTCCAAAGACTTACTTTTTGCCTCTTTGTGAGCGTCTTTTTCCTCGGTATCTGACTTTTTGCTTACAGCTCTATTATCATCTTTCTTGACCATAACATGCCTCCTGTACAAAAGTACATGAATTTTCCCATTTTGAAGCTTAACATGGGCTTATTATACAAATACCAACTATTCTTTGTAAAGCCTTTTATTATACCTCCTTTCGCCTGAGCCTTTTTAGATCGCTATATTATATTTTAAACTTATATGTGGCTAAATATAGAGCGGCTTACCACGCCCGACCGGTACGCCCGGATCGACCATATCTCCATGGTATATAAGACAACTTTTTTGACGGATTTCTTGCAAAAATTTTGGAAAATATATAAATGTAGGGAACAGGCATGCCTGTTCCCTACCGAATACCCTCTATGCTGACGTTTTACATGTAGGGAACGGTTTTAAAACGTTCCCATTGTTTTTCACGGCGAAGAAGGTAAAAGAGAAGCTATTTTCACATTCGTCATTTCCGCACGTTCTTAGCGGAGATCGAAAACACTTTTGTCGCACACCTAGCGTAGGGGCGGGTTCTAAACCCGCCCCTACAAATTCGCACATAATAACGGGTTATACTTTAAATTTAGAAACACTTAGCGGTGAGTATATGGCGCCGTGAGGGGTGAGTTGGGATCTAAAAAGGATTATTTCTTTTACTTCAATTAGGCAAGGATCGACTTTTATTGAATCGGCTATTTTTTTGAGCTTATCGACATTTTTTCCTGAACGTACACGGCCGAGTGTAATATGCGGGCTAAAAGACCGTTTTTCTCTCTCAAAACCATAGCTTTCCATTGTTCTTTCAATTTGTTCCGCTATATTTTTTGCGAGACTCCCACCTTCGGAAATACCCAGCCACACTACGCGCGGCCTTGTCCAGTTTGGGAAAGCCCCCAGACCATCCAGCCGCATCTCGAAGGGATCAAGGTTTGAGGTTATTTGTAAAATACTTTTTGATATATCAGGTACGCGGGTTTCTTCAATATTTCCGAGGAACTTTAGCGTCAAATGGAGAGAGTCTGGATCGATCCATTTTACGTCAGCACCGGAATCTTTCAGTTTGGATATTACCTTTGAAAATTCACGCCTTGCCTCATCTGACATTTCAATGGCGATGAAAGACCTAATTGTGTTTTGGTTACCGTGTTCCATGGCATTGAATCCGCCTTGCTGACTTTTTTACGGGGCCTGACAGCAAGGGTTCTCCGGCTGTTGATCCGTTTGTAGGACACGGTCGCGACCGTGTCCTACAAATATCTGTAGGGGACAGGCATGCCTGTTCCCTACCAATTTCGTCATTCCCGCATGTTCTTAGCGGGAATCTAAAACAATTTTACTACACACCCAACGTATATTCAGGGAACATTTCACATTGCTTTTGTAGGGAACGGTTTTAAACCGTTCCCTACAAATTTCAAATATTCTCAATGATTACCCGCAACACCTCTATGGCGAATTTCTCGCGGTTCCGGCGGCGCGTTCCCTTGAAGAAAACTTTTTCAACTTTGGATCTCTTGCCCGACAAAAAAGCGATATACGCGAGCCCTACCGGTTTTTCTTTGCTCCCGCCGGCAGGCCCTGCTATTCCCGTAATCGAAACAGCAACATCGGTTTTTAGAAGACGCTTCGCGCCGCAAGCCATGGCTTTCGCGGTCTCGGGGCTAACAGCACCATTTTTTTTGAGTAATTTTGGAGAGACTTTTAATAGGGCAACTTTAATTTTGTTGGAATACGCTATCACACTGCCCAGAAAATAATCGGAGCTTCCTGAGATATCCGTGATCTTCTTCGACACTAGCCCGCCCGTGCACGATTCCGCCAGCGCAAGCGTCAGTTTCTTCTCTTTGAGGATCTTCCCGATCTTTTCTTCGAGTTTCATGGCACTATTATAGCGCATGAATCAAAAAATTGGAAAATATTTAGCCATACGAAAAAATAATTATTCCTGTAACGTGCCCCAAGTTCAAGTAAACTATATTATAAAAATTTACGCCGAATAAAGAAAATCTTTGAGCATATCGATGAATGTCCTTATTTTGTCAACTTCTACAAGTTCCATTTTTATCATGAATTTTTCAGCCAATTTTTTCGGGTTATCTAATAAGCCTGCCAACTCCGATTCTGTAATTTCCAAGTCATACTTTCTGCCTGAAAGTAGGACGTACAATTCAAATAGTGCCGTAGTATTATGCATTTTTAAAGCCCTTAGCGCAGCTATTATTCCTTCAATCTGCTTAAATGATGAATATCCCCCTGTATCTCCTTGAAAAACCAAGGCTTGGGCTCCTGTAGGGATCATCTTTAGGTCTTCTTCTCTCGTTACCGCTGCGCAAACCTCGCCCTTTGCCATGAGCGACAGAATTTCCATTTCCAGGGTATCTTTATTCACCAAAACAATTTTTTCCTTTAAATCGGGAAAATCTCTTTCATACATTTGCCTGAGCAATGCTTTAAACTGATCCCTCATTGCTAGGGGTATCAGTTCCTCGTCTAAAACATGATAAATAACTCTATCATTTTTACTTTTTGGCAAAATACTGATATTTTTTATGTGTATCAAGATCATGTCGATCTTTGCACACATCTCAGCTACCCGTAAATCCGATAATTTGGTTGTGTCGATCTCCGGCAAATATTTCGATAATTTAATTAAAAATGTTTTTTTATCTTCCGTACTCAGTTTTCTAATTTCTTCCCGGGATCTAAAAGTACTGAATTCTCTTCCGTTCTCGAGAATACCTATTTTTACCAATAGTGATATCAATTTTCTTGCTCCCCCCATGGACAGTATCTCTTCGATCTTAGACACAAAAGTTTCTTTATTTAAAAAGTTTTCACTGCCCATAAATTGCTCGTCAAGAATGAGGCCTTCGATAACTCTTATTATTTTATCTTTATAATCTTCAGGATTGATCGTTCCTATATTTTCATCAAAAGTTCCGCTGCCCCAATGCCACATCTGTCCATCATCAAAGGTGTAATTAATAAAATAATCCCCTTCAAGATTATTAGGCAAGGCACCTTCTAGACACAAGATCGTTCCCCTGCCTACTTTGCGGTCATGCTCTATCGAAATATTTAGAGGTATTTCTCTCCATTCGACTTCACTCCCCCTCACAGCTACAAACATTTTCGCCTTAAACTCTGAGCGCCTTATTTTCCAAGGTGCACCGAAAGAAAACGACATTTGCGTTAAAGGTTCTTTTTCGTGTTTCATAAATTTAAAATTTCCCCATTTTATATCCGCGTTACTTTTACTACTAAACTCGAGTTCATCAAGATAATCATACAACGACGGCATCCTTCCCCCTAGCTCCGCTTCCATAATATTTATCACGATATTCGTCCTCAATACTCTAGTAGCCGATCTCGACGCATAGACTTTTTCATAATCAAATTCAAATTTAACGTTATGTTTCCGTGATAGCTCTGCAACCGCATCACTGGGATACCCTTTTACGGCTTTATCGGTTCCCAAAAAACGTATCTGAGATTCAGCACCTTTTGGCAGATTATTATAATATGACACTATATATGTTAAAGTCCTCATCAAGTCCGACTTTACATTTTCATAGGTTTCATTCGATACATTATGTTTCACGATCCGCACTCCTATATTTCTATCCAGCCCCAAAAACGTACCTACCTCATCATCTGTCTCTCTATCAGTAGTATCCGACAAATGCCCAAATTCTTCCTCCGTAAGATATCCCCTTCGTATAAATTCCTTGGTCCTAGCCCCCATACGTGGGTATACGATTTCGGCATCAAAGAAATAGCCCGAATGAGTCTTATTTTTAGCCCTGTTAAAATATCTTGGATTAAGAAAATCTTTTACGGTTATCCCATGTTTTTCATACAACAAGCGTTCTAATTCCCTGAATATCCATTCTCCTCCCCTTGTCAAGATATCACCTTCATTTACAAAGGGCTCATAAAAAACTTTTTTAAAAAAAACTCCCGAAACTCTGTCTTTAACCTTATAAAGCACGGTCACCAAGCCCAAATCCACAAGAGCTCTCTCCGCATCTCTTTCGGTGATCTGCCCTTCCTTAAGCCCCCTTTCTAAGACTTTCCTTAAGTTTCGTTGAAATATCATATTGAGCCTAAAACTCTGATCTTCTCTTCCATCTTTGTCACGCTTTTTCCTTTTCAGCCAGATAGCGTCTTGGTAAGCTACCCCTAGAGGCGTTTCGACTGAATTATAAAAAAGAAGCCGGGCATAATCGATATACATACCACCGTATAACTCCCTCGGCAAAATTATACGGGTTGCTTCTTCGTTTATAAGAGGATCCGCTAGGTCATACCTGGGTATTCCATCAGCACCGTAACTATTCGGAGATAAAAATTTCAATATCCTGTGCAAATTAGCTTCGGGGATCTGATTTAAACCCTCTACCTCCTCCGGCGTTTTAACCATCCGTATCCCTCTGCTTATAACATAATGCGGGGCATCAAATGTCTTTGTTTTCAGGTTAAATCCATAGCTGGTCTCTAAAGAAATTAATTTACGATACTCCATCAGAAGGTGTTCTGCTGTTCCCTTTTCAATTTTGCCTAAATAATCCATATCCAGATACAGCGAATCGCCGAATATATGCACTTCCGACAACTTGTTGATATAGAATTTGAATCCTTCGGGCAGATTTTTTTCAAGATGACCGACGAATTTCCCCATTTCCGCAAAAAATGCTTCTTTCATGTCATAAGACACTTTGTCTCTATTGAGTCCCAAGACAAACAACATGTTATTGGTTAAATGGTTCATGTTAGCAACTTTTTTTGACGATCTCTCTAAAAGATCTAAAACAATTTCAGAATAGTCAAAGATAAGGTTCCAATCGTCACCTGCGGCGTATTCGATGCGTTCTTTGAAGAGAGACATATAATCGTATGCGGTATCATATTTTTCACCAAAACGTTGTTTAAGCTTTTCAATAAATTCTTCAACTCTTAAAAACGATGAAGATATTTCAACAGGACCGTATGTAATATCAGCACCCTTCTGACGCTCCCGGGCCCTTGTCATCGCGAATAAGGCTGCACCAATCGCTCCACCATATTCTCTATCCAGATCGGTTATCGAAACCGTAATATCCGTACCGATTAACTCATCATTCAATAGACGAACAATAAACTCCAGCAATTTCTGACCGCTATCATCCGCGGTCGGCCCTCCACCTAATATGAATTTTTTGCTGCCGTACATTATGTTCATTAATTTAAGCCATGAAACGATCGAACCGGCTAAGCTCTCAAAAACACGTTTTGCTTCAGCGTACCCGGTTGT
>JAQUNB010000014.1 GCA_028717825.1 Candidatus Omnitrophota bacterium | reverse complement strand
TTAAACCTCAATATAAGGGTAGCGACCGGATATATGAGACAGCTGAAAAAATGAGAGATTTTCTCAGGGGGAAAAATATAGATTTAGAGGTATGTGCTACGGAAAACACAATAAACATATTTTCTAAAGGAGCAACGAAACGTATTGCCATGAATATTTTGGCCTCGGAATTCGGTGTTGCCGAAAATGAGATCGTTACCGTTGGCGACAACGGAAAACCGGGGGGAAATGATCATGTTATGCTTGAAAGGGTTTTTGGCTGCTGTGTCGGAAACTATTCGTCTCCCAGCGCCCTGCAGGTTTCAACCCTGAGAGCTCTTGGCTTTAAAGGCGTCGAAGCATCCATGTGGCTCATGGATAATCTCCATTTTGTTGGAGTGGAAGATGGGCTCGACGATCCTGATTGTAAGTCATGGACAAGGTTTTGGGATAGAGGTGAGTTCTCCACAATGTTAAAAATAGAGGACGAAATGATAGATTTCTTCGTTCGGTCATTATACCCCATAGGGATGCAAGGGGAAGAAGTAAAGATCCTGGATATAGGGGCGGGGAATCTTTTTGTTCCGGAAATACTTAAACAGATGAAAGAAAGGGAAGGTTTAAATTTTGATATAACGGCGATAGATCCGGCAGACATTAAAGTTGAAAAAGAAGGAGTAAAATTCCACAGGCGTCGAGCAAAAAACACCGGGTTTAGAAGTAATTCATTTGATGTCTTAACCGGGTGTCATTTTCTCGAGTATACAAAAAGGGAAGAGGCCCTGCGTGAGATGAATCGCGTATTGAAAAATGGAGGGGAAGGTTTTTTTGTCCTGCATCATACGAATTCAAGATATATCAATTATCAGCGAGCGCATGCCCGTGCTTTAGAAAAATTTTTACGACTTAACATACTCGACATGTTATCTGAGTATGTTGGGACAAAAGACCCCAAGACCCTTGAGAAAATAATAGAACTGAAGGAAAGTTTTACGGAAAAAACAGAGCAAGAACTGTTTGTATATGTCGATGAACTTATAAAACTGATAAAAATGGGGATAAAAGATGATGACTTGCCCGGGGTGTCAATTAAGCAAAGAATCCTTGAAGCAAAAGAAAATCTAAAAGTTGACTTGTCTCAAATACGATATCTTTTAGATAGCGGCAACATCTTTGAAAGCGAAGAACAAATAGTCGAAATGTTCTCACGATATGGTTTTGAGGTAGAAGGGGTTGACTTATCGCTCAGCTTTAACCTTGATCCTAACGATAGGGAGGAGAGCGGCGAAGATTTAATGGATCGCTTCGAGATAGATCCGAAAAAACTCCTAAAGAATCCAGCTGCTCGGGAAAACATAGAAGACTATCTTATGGGCTGGAAACTGCATGTCAAAAAAATAAAAGACATAAATTCGGCCAATGATTTAGAACAAACCTCTTCATTTAATAAAACTCTGACGATGCAATTTGATGAAGTGAATCCCGCGGGCGTTACGGGGGGAACCGATGCAGACGGGGCTATAACAACAGTGACGACAGAAATTGGGGTACCAGAAAAAACTGCCCAGCCTGCTTATAACGCAGTAAAAGAAGCGGAACTGGCAAAACTGGATAGACTGCTTGCCGGCAATTTTAGGGCGATAGTGTTTGATATCGATTGGACATTAACGGGGGCGCGTTCGAGAGAAGTGCCTGATGAAGTAATAGATAAAATAGTGGAGCTCATTAATCGGGGCGTGTTTGTAACTTTGATCTCGGGGCGGGCCCAAAAACTTCCTCCTGAAGAAAAACAAAAAGGATTCCCTGATGTTGACGAGGTTGCCGAAAAGATAAGGTCAAAACTTTCGGATAAAAGCAAGTTGGGATATTTGTTGTGTTTTGGCGAAGACGGGGCTGTCGGCTCAAATGGTTTTGTCGAAGGCGATCCCGAAAGGATCGATTTTGATCTGGAAATTGAAAATATGGATGACGGAGTGCGTCAAGTGTTAAGGGGCGAAATACAAAGACTTGCGCCGGAACTCGAATGCTATCCTCAGGCCAAAAGTTGCGGGGTATCAATGCAGGTAATAGCGAAATATAGAGGAACCGAGAGGCTGTATGAAGTCGCGGAACAAATGAGGGACGCTCTCGAGAAAAAAGGATTCGACCTTGAAGTATGCGCCACTGAAGGGTCAATAAATATATTTTCCAAAGGGGCGACAAAACTAAATGCCATAAAGATCTTAACTTCGGAATTCGGCATTAGCGAGGAAGAGATCGTTACCGCGGGTGATAACGGAAAGCCGGGGGGTAATGATCATTCGTTAGTTGAAAGAGTTTTTGGCTGTTGTGTGGGCGATTATTGTTCGGCTGATGCTTTGCAGGTTTCCAACCCAACGGCTTGTGGTCTTAGGGGAATGGAAGCATCCATGTGGCTTATGAATAATTTACATTTTGTTGGAGTAGAAGATGGTCTTGACAGTTTGCTCTACAATACATGGACAGAATTCTGGAAAGAAGGGGGAAGGTCCACTATGGATTTTCCTGATAAAAACATATTTGATTTCTTTTCTAATGCTTTTGATCCATATATGTGGCAACAAAGAAAACTTAGGGTCTTAGATGTTGGTTCGGGAAACTTTTTAGTTGCAGACACAGTGAAAGAAATTGCAAAACACAAAAGAGCGAATGTAGATATTACAGCTATAGACCCGGCTGATATTAGAATTAAACAAAAAGGTATAAAATTTTACCGGCGCAGAGCCGAAAATACCGGATTTAGAAGTAACTCATTTGATATAGTAGCGGGTTGTCACTTTCTCGAATATTCTAATGCCGGAGGATCTTTGCGGGAAATAAACCGGATATTGAAGGAAGGTGGAGAAGGTTTTTTTGTTTTGCACCACCCGAATTCAAAATATGTTGAATATCACCAAGTGTATAATAAAGTAATCGAGAACATTTTACAACGAAGATTACTCAGTATGTTAGTAGATTATATCAATACAAAGGATCCGGAAATCTTGGAAGATATAAACATATGGAAAGGAGTGGTTTGCGGGGAAAAGGATAATTATATCGCAGAGACCTTTTTAGAGCATATTAATGAAGTTTTAGCGTGGGGAAATGGCGATGGTAAATGGTGGCAATATTCTTCGCAAAAAATGAAGGAAATGGTATTGGCATGGGAGGAACAAATAGCTGGCGATCTATTGATGGCAAAAAATCTTACGGACGGTAAGTCTGTTCTAGCGGAGAGTGATAGAATAAAAGAACTTTTTTCACAATTCGGGTTTGAGATAGAAGAACTTGATGTTTTATCTGAATATGACAGAGTGTATATGCCTAGTCAAATTTTAGGCTGGAAACTACGCGTCAAAAAAGTCAAAGACTTGCTACAGCAGGAACTAAGGGGTAAAGAGGAACAGTCACGGATACAACCTGAGCCGGTCCTGAAGAAAGAGCTCCCAAAAACTCCGAACGTTAAGGCGTATAGTGAATTTATAGAAAAAAACACGGACCTTATGGTAACGCTTTTAAACGATACGGTAGAACCTGTTTTGCTGAGGGTCCCGGTTGAAAAGATAGAGACTGCCGACAAGGAGAATATTGAAAATATGAGAGCTTTTCTTAATACATTTCAGGAAGCCGAGAACGGGTATGTGGAACTATATTATATGAGCGGCACAAGAAAACTGACACAGCTGGAACAAAATGATCTTCATGAAAAATACCGCATAAAACAAAAACCATTGAAAAAGGGCTTTAAAAGCACGACGGAAAATACCGTTAGTTTGTTCACATTATTGAAGGCTCGGGATTTTGAGATAAGCAGTGACCCTGTGCAGGCGAAAAAGGATATACATCGTCTTTTAACTACGAACCTCGGCTATTTGCCTCCGGATGAAACTCAGGTCGTCCCGATAGGCCTGCAGAATGATCCGGTGGGGCTCGTTCGCGCCACTATCGTGGGAGTACAGCTATTACATGTCGCCAGATACAAAAAATTCAAGGAAGAAACCGGCGAACAAGTTGATGATAGATTTGTGAAAGAATTTATTGACCCGGCCGCAACAGAATACGAAAACTTACTTAACGCTCTTGGTGTCAAAGGCGGCTCTTTCGGAGCTCAAGATATATTAAATCTTGCCGCAGGCGATATCATGACGCGCATAAGGGCGCTAAAGAAGCTAATCGATCTTATCCCAATGATGCCGATAAATACTGAGGAACAGGTAGAGATTTTCGAATTGGCCCATAAAGCGCTCAAAGATGCGTAACGTGTTGAGCAGGGTCAGGTCTCACAAAGTTGTCAACTTCGAGAGACCTGACCTCGCCTTTGGCTGTAACCCGTAAAGATCAGCATAAAATTTCACACTATTTTTATGCATTGTAAGCTTGACTTACTCCTCCAGTTGTTATAAGATTTTATCTCGCAGATAATCCGAGTTTTTAATACAGAGATATAAGGCCAAATTTGTTGTTTTTTTTATTCATTTTCTAAATTTTATAGCTATGTTCATAGAACCTGTCTTCGGTAAAAAATTTTTTGGACGGGAAGAAGTTCTTGGCACACTCCACAAAAGGGTCACCGCCCTCAAAGGTGGCTACAGGCAGAATCTCGCCTTGGCCGGCCCCATGCTCGTAGGCAAATCATCTATCCTGAGGCATTTTTTAAGCAACGTTAAGGATGCTGAAGTTATCCCCTTATACATTGAGATGGGAGAAGGCGACTTTAGGCTGTTCTCTGTCCGTTTTATGGCTACACTTCTCTATAATTATCTAAAATCAGTCTCAAAAAAGTCCGAAGGAGATTTTGAGGACCTGAAAAAAACATGCTACGGCCTGATCCCAAAGACCATGCGGCAGGTTGATGAAGTTTGTAAACTTGTCTCGGGGAAAAAAGAGAACGCGGCATATGAGAAATTGTTAAATATAACTTCCGTATTTAAAGAGGAAACGGGAAAAAGCTGTTTGGTCGTTCTGGACGAATTCCATAATCTCGCGAACCTGAACCTGAAAAAACCTTTCCAAATTTTCGGCAAATATATAATGATACAGAAAAATACCATGTACATAGTTTCCAGTTCCCAGAAGAACCTCTTGAGAGATATACTCTCGCAGAAATTGTCGCTCCTTTTCGGGAATTTTGAGGTTATCGAGGTTGATGGTTTTGACAGCCAGACCGCGAAATCATTTGTTTCCAGTAAGATGCGAGATGAACGGATAGAAGAGAGCGTGAAGGATTATCTTATCCAGATCACTCAGGGGAACCCCTTTTACCTTGAAGCGTTCGCAAATAGGTTTTCGGAGGCCGTGAAGCATTCCGGGAATAAATATCACGCCAAAGAATGTTTGTTAAGCGCTTTCTCCGATCTTTTATATGAATCAAACGGTATACTGAACCAGTATTTTACCAATAATATCCATTTTTTTCTTGAGAAGAGATCGCGGAAGAGATTTATTCCCATCCTGCTTGCCATAGCGAATGGTAAAAACACGGTCAAAGCGATACAACGGGAACTTGGTAAAGCCGACCCCGAACTTAGTGTTGAGCTTAAAAGTCTGCAGGAAATGGACCTTATCTACCCAAGCGGTATCTTCTATAAGATATCGGAACGGCTTTTTGAATATTGGCTAAAATATGTGTATAGCCTGAAAACAAAATCCATGATCGACGATCTGGACATAAAATTTCTGGAATTTAAACAACTTATCGGCGACGATTTTGACGAGTTCAGCCGGTTCAGCGGGGAGAACGTCAACGAGATAATCGCCGGACTTTTCAAAAAATTCAATAATGAGAAAGTTCGGATAGGTATGAAATGCAGGATCATGCCGAAATTCGATAAAGTTGAGGTAAAGCATGTTACGGGGAATATTCACGCTATTACGGGTAAGCTCGGCGGAAAAAGCTGGCTGTGCTATGTTAAACAGAACGGCATAGCGGATGACCGAGACATTAATGACCTATGGACGGCCAAGCGAGTACATGATAGTTCAAGCATTGCGAGGAAAATATTCATACCGTTAAAAGGTATAGAACAAAACGCCTTTTTATTGGCCAAAGAACAAAATATATGGGTCTGGGATACACAAACACTTAACGGCATACTTCGTTTATTCTCAAAATTTGAATTGGTCTTATGAAAATCGGTGTGATCAGCGATACACATATCCCTCTTTGCGCGGCAAAACTTCCTAAAATAATCACAGATTCATTTCAAGATTGTGACCTTATAATACACGCTGGTGATATATGCGAATTATCTGTTATAAAGGAACTTTCCAAACTGGCCGAAACAAAAGCCGTTCATGGTAACATGGATTCTCACGAAGTTAAATCCACCCTCCCAGAGAAACTGTTGTTGGTTATAGCCGGGAAAAAAATAGGCGTGGTCCACGGGAAGGGGATAGCGTTTAACGTTATCAAATATGTTTCTAAGAGCTTTAACAAAAAGCCTGATATCATAATATTCGGCCATTCGCACACACCCGTCAATGAGCAAAAAGACGGGACTCTCTTCTTTAATCCGGGCAGTCCCACCGACAGGGTCTTTACGAAATATCGTTCTTTCGGGATCATTGAGATCGATGGCGATAAGATCACTGCTAAGATCATTAAGATAGATGAGTGAGTATCCGGCCGGCGCAGTTTAATATTCGAACAGTTTTTTACCTATCCTCAGATGTGTCTGCGATCATGTCCCGATAAAATTTTTCATACCGATTTACCATTGTTTGTGATATTATATTCAAGATGTCAATATAACAACAAGCTGGTTCCCTGAAAATAGCCGAAAAAGGTTCAATTTCTATGCTAAAAAGAGAAGAGATCGAAACGAGAGAAGAAGAACTGCTTGCTCCTTATGCTATGAAAAGCGCCGATACGGCCGGACGCTTTTATAAAGAAGAAGAACATCCCTACCGTACCGTTTATCAAAGAGATAAAGACAGGATCATCTATTCAACAGCCTTTCGCAGACTCGAATACAAAACACAGGTTTTTGTTAATCATGAAGGCGATTATTACAGGACGCGGTTGACGCACACTCTAGAAGTTGCGCAGATCGCCCGGACGATCGCACGTGCTTTAAGATTGAACGAAGATCTTGTGGAGGCGATATCTCTCGCGCATGATCTTGGACATACGCCGTTCGGTCATGCTGGCGAGAATACGCTTTCTGAGCTCATGAAAGATCACGGCGGATTCGATCATAATACGCATGGTCTCAGAGTGGTCGATGTTTTGGAAAAAAAATATGCCAATTTCCCCGGGCTTAACCTTACACAGGAAGTGCGCAGAGGCATCATACGCCATTCAACACAATTTGATAAACGGTGCGCGGATCAGGCCGCGGATGTCCCTGGTCCGTTACTCTTGGAGATACAGGTTGTGGATATTGCAGATGAGATAGCATACGATAATCATGATCTGGATGATGGTCTAAAAAGCGGTCTTTTGAGCGAAGCCGACCTAACGGGCGTCGAGCTGTGGGACGAGGCGATAGGTTCAATAGAGAAAAATTTTCAGAACATTGACATGGAGACAAAAAGGTATCAAACTATACGTTATTTGGTCAACACACAGGTCAACAACCTTGTCGATAATACTTACGCGAACATAAAATCGTCGAATATTAAAAGCGTACTGGCCCTGAGCGACAAAAAGATAGTGTGTTTTGACGGTGAAATGGATAAAAAAAGATTCCAGCTCAGACAGGTTTTAATGGAAAAATTGTACAAGAATTATCGAGTGATCCGGATGACGAATAAAGCATCACGGTTCTTAAAAAGTCTTTTCGAGATATACTGCGCCTCGCCCGAGCAATTGCCGCCAAACGCGCAGGAAAATCTCAAAGACAGAGGAAAACACCGTGTGATCGCGGATTATCTAGCAGGCATGACCGACCGTTTTGCTTTAGACCAGTATAAAAGATTTTTTGAGCCCTACGAGCGGGTGTAGATATTTCGGGAAAGAAGGATAAAGTGCATATGGAAAAAGTATTTGCGAAGTTCAAAGAAAATTATGATCTTCATCAGGAAATATCCGTATTCAACGAGTGTCTTGATAATCCCGCGTGGATGATCATGGCTCGCCTGCCAAAAACCTCAGCGGAACTTAAAAAAACAAAAATCATTAAGTCTATCAAAGAAAGCTTTGACGGAAGAGCGTGTTCAAAAAGAGATATGGTTGAGATGCTTGGGGCTTTCGATAGGTCGAGAAAAGCAAAAAGGCTTATTAATTTTCAATACAATAAGCGAAAAGGGTACGGATTATGTTATCCGCTTGTTTATGATGGGGAGGCGTTCGGTTTTATCGTTCTATGCGGGCTTAAAAAAATAATGCCTCCGGCTCTTGCAAAGATATTTTCCGCGTATACGAATGCTGTTGTCAGAGAAAGCAGGAGAGAATCGGAGATTGAGGAAATTAACAACACGGTCAGGCCCCGCGCCGTTGCTTTGTCAACAGTTCATACCGTTCACCGCCTTATGACTTCAACTCTGGACCTGAATGAACTTTTGCCGCGGATCGCGAGATTGTCCCTTCAGGTCATACGCGCGAACCGCTGCTCGATAAAACTGGCCGATAAAAAACAAAAAGTTCTTTTGCCTAAAGCCACTATCGATCTACGTGAAAAGAAGGCTAAACTGAAAAAAGTCAGGATTGGCAAATATGCGCCCGGTAAGGCTGTGAAAAAAGAAACACCCATAAGGGGGAAGAATTATTTGGCCGTGCCTCTCATAGATGAAAATGTAATAGGAGTTATAACACTTTACGACAAGATCGACGGCAAACCGTTCACTCAATTCGATGAAGAGATCATGAGAACTTTATGCGAACAGGCCGCTATCGCGATCAAGAACGCGCAGCTTTTTCGTGAACAGGAAGAGCTTACGTTAAGCAGTATCAAGTGTATTGCACAGCTATTGGAGAATAGACCCCATGGTGTTCACCATGCCGAAGCGTCTTTCATGAAACTTATGAGCATTATAGGTGTAAAGTTAAATATGAACGAGACGGAGATAAGGCTCTTGCAGTACGCGGCGATGCTACATGACGCCGGACAGATAAGCATACCGGAAAAGTTATTGATGAAAAAGGGTGAACTTACCGGAAAAGAATACGACATAGTCAAGACCCATCCGCTAAAAGGCGCCACGATACTTTCAAAATTCAAGCCTCTGAAACCGATCGTCCCGATAATCTTGTACCATCACGAGAATTTTAACGGTACAGGATACCCAAAAGGGCTTAAAGGTAAAGATATACCTTTGGCAGCGCGTGTTCTGGCGGTCGTTAGCGCTTTTGAGGCCATGATAACGGAAAAACCATACCGGAAAGCATTGTCAATAAATGAAGCTATTAGAGAAGTGCAGAAAAACGAGAAAACGCAGTTTGATCCGGAAGTTGTAAGAATATTTTGCGAAGCTGTGAACAGAAAAGACGTAAAAAAACTTTTAAGGAAAGAGCTGGGTAACATATGAAAGAAAAAATAAAGAAAATGTTAAAGAACAAGCTCGCGAAAGACATATTGGTCTTTTTTTATCAGAACCAAGCCAGTATTGACAGCGTTGGCGGTGTTTCCGCATGGGTGCATAAGGGGCGTAAAGATGTGCACGCGGTGTTGGAGGAATTAGTAAAATTGGGTGTTTTAGTTAAAGATACCCAAGGCTCAACAAAGGGGTATAGCTATACCCGAGATAAAAAGGTCATGGAGATCATTGAAAGCTTGATGGGCGATGGCAAAAAAAAGTAATAGATTCCTGTTAATATTGATGTATATAATCGTTGCCGCTGTGTTGTGCTCGCTTGCGGTATTTTATAATTTGAGCAGAATATCGATATTTTTTATTAATAGATTTACCGATTGCGATGTTTCCTGTATCAAATGCTCAGGCAACGTGCTGAGGGAAGTGAATATTTCCGGCTTTGAGGTCGATCTCAAAAAGAAAGGTATAAAACTTACGGCCGATAAAACGCGGATGAAGCTCGTGTTTAAGGATATTTCCGGTGAAAAATGTTTGATCTTAACATGTTATATGGAAGGGGTCGGTGTTAGTTATCAAAGAAAGCGATCAAGTGCTGCCGGAGATGCCACTTCGAAGGATATTCTGGATATTGTCTTTAACCCTATCCAAAAATACAGTGAAGTATCTTTTGGACTTGTCCGTAGCGGCGAAAAGACGGAAATTAATGATTTCAGCGCTGTATCTAAAGATATCAATATACGAGGTGACTACATCTCGTTCAATAAGAAGGATGAGGTTTTGGTAGATTTTAAATTTTCTTTTTCGCCTCAAATAGCTGGTTCTTTCCCTGACGAAATGAGGAAGAATCTGCTTTCACTGGATGATAGCGGTTGGTATTCGACCGTTATCAACTATACGGGAAATCCAGCTTTCTTGAGAGCCTTGTATCTGATCTCTTCCACTTAACCCCCGCTAGCCCACGTCTCCCGATCCCCGGCACACATGTCTTGTATCTCGTATTTCGTCGTTCCTGAACAATGTCGCCTCCATTACATAGACACGATATATACAATATACGGTCTTTATTTGTCCCTATCGGCACTACATACGCACTACTGCTCTTCGAGCCTCTTGCTATTTTTTCGTAATATGCTAAAATATAGCGCAAATGATGGACGAAAATTATACAAATGATTTATTCGGGGAACAATTGCCCGAGGGCGAGAACGGCCGAAAAGCAAGATTGAAGGGTATTCCTGACCAGCGATTTATGCCTTATATACGTATACCGATGGAATATTCGATAATTATTGCTATTTTTGTGCTTATTCTCATGATCATCTCTTTTGCCGCAGGTGTGGAAAGGGGAAAAGCGATCGTGAGAAAAGAAGGTTCTAGTCAGCAGGAGAAAACCATGGGGGTTGATGATTTTGCTTCTCAAGGTAAGGTTGTGACCGAGGCACGGACGAAAATGTCCGGGGATAACAATACATCCGCTTTTAAAGATACGGAACTGGATGACGCTTCTCTGGATATGGAGCTCCCTGATATTTTTGAGGAAGAAGAGAAAAAGACCGATGAGCGGCTGAAAACAGAAGCACAAGCGAAAGAGAAAGAAAAAACCAAAAAAGCTGCGGAGGGAAAGACGCAGGAAAAAGCGCAGGGAAAAACAGTGATCGAAAAAGGGGTATACTCCATTCAGCTCGCTTCATCCAAACAAAAATTTGACGCGGAAAATGAAGTAAAAAAATTAAAAAGCAAGGGGCTGAGTGCGCAGATAGTAAAGAAAGGTGATTGGTATCAAATAGAAGTGACGGGTTATAAGACTAAAGAAGAGGCTTCTTTGGCCTTGAAGAAATTTGCCGATAAGTACAAGGGTTGTTTTGTGAAAAAAAGTAAATAAATTGTAAAAGGAGAAAGGTAATGACACAACATCCGAGTTTAAGAGCAA
>JAQUNB010000013.1 GCA_028717825.1 Candidatus Omnitrophota bacterium | reverse complement strand
AGATCTCATACAATAGTACAAGCTCTTTATTTGACATCTCCACGGTATTAACGTATCGTTCTCTCTCTTTTTCAAGCCGAAGATTTTTAATATTCCTCTCAACACTATGAAGAAATTCTTCTATCTCAAAAGGTTTATATATGTAATCGTCGACCCCCATCTTGATTGCCCTCAGGGGAGTTTCCCTATCAGCGCAACCTGTTATTACCATGGTCTTGATCTTAGAATTTCCGTTCTCCTTGATCTTGGATACGGCCTCTATACCGTCCATGCCGCCGGGGAGACGAACATCGGTTATTATCAGATCAAACGGTTCCCGCCGGACCATTTCTACGGCTTCTACGCCGTCTTTGGCCCCTTTTACGTTATACCCCTTGAGTTTTAAAAGCCTCAGCAATGTCTCAAGGAATGTAGCGTCGTCCTCTATCACCAATATCCTCTCATCCATGCTATCCCTTTCTTGAACATTTCAAAATAATGCTATTCCACAATATCACTTGCGGTATAAACCCTGTTCTTTCCAGACTTCTTTGCCTGATATAAAGCTTTATCTACTTTCTGCAAGAGAGGCTCTTTCTCTGTGGCGTCTTCGGGAAAACACACTACTCCGATACTCACGGTTATCTTAGCGGTTTGCGGCTCATCAAGTTCGAATCGTGTCTCTTCAACCTTTTGGCGTATACGTTCCGCAACATTCACAGCCTCTACTTTATCCGTCTCGGGTAAGAGGATCGTAAACTCCTCGCCACCGTATCTGAATATCATGTCGACGTTGCGCAGGTAAGTATTAAAAACATGCGTAGCTTTTTTGAGCGCCCTATCCCCCGCCAAATGGCCGTAAGTATCGTTATATTTTTTGAAATCATCGATATCGATCATAAGAACCGAAAGCGGATGAGCATATCGTTCGGCCCGTTTCATTTCGCGCACTATTATTTCATGAAAATATCTGTGGTTAAACACTTCGGTAAGACCGTCAAGTATCGAAAGCCGTCTGTAATATTTAACACGCTTTTCCATCCTGTAATCTTTGATAAGCCTATTTACACTATGAAGAAATACTTCCATCTTAAAAGGTTTGTGTATATAATCATCGACACCCAAGCGTATGGCCCTTATCGGTGTTTCCGTATCGGCATAACCGGTAACAATAAGTGTTCTCGCGTTTTTATTGTTTTCATCTTCTCTTATTTTCTCTATCGTCTCAAGACCGTCTATGCCCGGCAACCTTACGTCAGCTACGATCAGATCAAAAACGATCCTTTTGGCGGTCTTTATAGCCTCTTTTCCATCCCCAACACCGATCGCAGAATAACCTTTTTTTTCAAGAAGGTTCACCAAGGTTTTCTGAAAAGCTTCATCGTCTTCTATGACCAAAATCCGTTCTTTCATAAAACCTCTTTCCTATTTTTCCCTTTTTTCGCCGGGAGCTTAATCCTGAATACGGCACCCTCTCCCTCTTTCGATTCTACTTCTATCTTGCCGTTATTGTTCTCTATGATCCTGTGGCTTATCGCAAGCCCCAGCCCGGTCCCTTTGCCAACATCTTTAGTGGTAAAAAACGGATCAAATATTCTGTCTATGTCCTTTTCCGCTATACCTTTACCGTTGTCGCCGAATTCCGCAACAACATAACCGTCTTTTTCATAAGTTTTTATCGTTATCGTGCCCTTGCCGCTTTTTTTGCCGAACTTCGCTTCAATAGCATCCACCGCATTAACTATCAGATTAGCGAAAACCTGACCCATTTCGTTCACATTGCTTTCGACTTTGTTCACAACTTTAGAATAGTCTTTATTCACGCTTATCCGGTTGTCTGACAGAATAAACTCAAGCAAGATGCACGTTTCATCTATAACATTGCCGATATCGACCATCTCGAATTTCGCATCGGCTTTGCGCGCGTATTTCAGTAGCTGTTCAACTATTGTTTTACACCTAAGCGTACTCTTCTCGATAAGAGCGAGGCACTCTTTCTGGAATTTTTCGGTAACTTCCGCTTGGAGCATCTCGGTATTTGTCAGGATAGTTCCCAGCGGCGTATTGATCTCATGGGCTACCCCGCCGGCAAGAATACCTATAGTAGCCATTTTCTCGGATTGTATCAATTGCTTTTGTGTCGATTTTAATTCTTGATAAGCCCTTTCCAATTCTTCATGCTGTTTTTGCAAAATATCGGCGTATTGGGCCCTTGTTTCGGCTTCCGTCATTCGTTTTGTAAGCTCGTTCTCTTGCTCAATCAATTTTACGTTGCCCATGGCTATACAGGCTTGATTGGCAAAAATAAGCATGATCTGAAGGTCTTCCAGAACA
Source organism: Candidatus Omnitrophota bacterium (assembly GCA_028717825.1). Classification (GTDB taxonomy): domain Bacteria; phylum Omnitrophota; class Gorgyraeia; order Tantalellales; family Tantalellaceae; genus JAQUNB01. Next base: position 9,310 of record JAQUNB010000013.1, on the reverse strand, counting down.
AATGGTTCTTTTTTTCTCTCGACATTCAGGACACCGATAGTTTTACCTTTATCAACAAGAGGGACACTCAGGAACGAACCCGTATAATATCTCTCATGGGATCTCGTCCTGAATTTTGGTTCACCCACGAGATCAAAGATCAATATCGGCTCGTTTTTGCTGAACACCCATCCCGAAACAGAACCTTCGATCGGAACTTTACTGTCACCTTCTATATCGGTAGTGCTTGAACGGATCTCTAGCATGTTACCATCCGATACCATAAGCAGATCGCACCTATCCGCTTTCAACACCTGCTCGGCGCTTTTGGTTATGATCTTGTGCAATTCTGCCATATCAAATATCGAACTAATGCGCGTCCCCACACCAAACAGGTCTGCTAAACGTTGTGTGAATTTTTTAAGCTGCCCTTGAAGCGCCTTGGTCCTTAATATCGCGTGAACTCGGGCTGCCAGCTCCATCTTGTTGAACGGTTTGGGAATATAATCATCCGCTCCAACATTAAACCCATACACTTTATCCTCAACGGAATCCTTGGCCGTCAGCATGATAATAGGGATGTCCGCCAAGCGCCCATCTTTTTTGATCTCCTTACAAAATTCATATCCCGACATCTTTGGCATCATAAGATCCAAAATGATCAGGTTCGGTATATTCTCTTTTACCAGTCGAAGCCCTTCCTCTCCGTCCGTCGCGCTCTCGACTTTATAATTATCAAGTTCAAGCCGCGTCTGAAGAACCTCAATATTTATCGGGTCATCATCAATAATAAGAATTTTTTCGCCGCTGCCTTTTGGCTCCTGTTTGAATATTTCTTCCTGTTCGATATCATAATGCTCGCTGACCTTTTCATTTGTTTTATATTCTTCCGGTAATGTCTTTCGCTCGAGGATCCGCTGTATCCTAGCCACTACTTCCTCTATATTGTAGGGTTTAACTATGTAATCATCCGCGCCGGCATTAAATCCCTCGACCCTGTCAGCGATGGTTATTTTCGCGGTAAGCAGTATTATCGGGATATTTTTCATTTCACTATCTTTTTTCGCCATCCTGCAGAATTCATACCCGTCAAGCCCGGGCATCATAAGATCCAATATTATCAGATCCGGTTTTTTATCTTTTGTCTCTTTGAGACCCGCTATTCCTTCCGAGGCGGCGATCACCTTGTAGTTGTGCGCCGTTAGGCCGACACTGAGCGCTTCGACGTTGATAATCTCATCATCGATAATGAGGATCGTCTCTCCGTTGCCGTTTTTGGCTTTTACTTTTGTTCCCGCCTCAAAATCTTCGGAAGCAGCTTTTATCGTTTCTTCTTTCCCGATATTTATATTTTTCAGCTTCTCAAGTTTTTCTCTGGTTTTATCTTTATCAACTTTATAAGGATTTTTTGGAAGGGTGAAATAGAATGTACTCCCTTTCCCGGGCGTACTCTCTACCCATAATTTACCTCGGTTCATTTCAACAAGTTCCTTAGCTATCGCTAAGCCCAACCCTGTCCCTTCGTAAGTGCGTTTCATGGACCCGTCTACCTGCCTGAACCTTTCGAATATTATTTCCTGATCCTCTTTTTTTATCCCGATACCCGTATCGCTAACAGCGATTTTTACGAATTCCTGCTCATCCCAGACCGATATTGTTATTTCACCTTCCTTGGTAAATTTGGCAGCGTTCCCCACCAAATTCATCAATATCTGCCTTACGCGATGTTTATCCGCATAAACGTTTATGCTTTTCATCCTAGTGAACCTCTACTTTTATCTTGATATTTTTATCTTTTACCAGTCCTTCAGCGATCGGCACGACCGTATCTATGACATCCGAGAGGTCAAAAGTATTGGGACTAAAATCCATTAATCCCGATTCCAATTTGGAAAGGTCCAGAAGGTTATTTACCAACTCTGTTAAGCTTATACTGCATTGCCGTACCATCTGAAGATGTTTTTTCTGTTCCGGAGTGGTTTTCCCATCCGCGCCGTCAAGCATCGATTCTACAAGCCCTGTTATCCCGTTAAGCGGGGTCCTAAGTTCATGCGAAGTGTTAGCCAAAAACTCATTTTTGAGCCTGTCTAATTCTTTTAATTCGACGTTCTGTCTATCAAGCTTAGCTATGGCAAAATCCATTTTTTCCGCCATATCGTTAAAAGCATCGGCAAGTTCGCCCACCTCATCGGCGGTCATTACTTTTATCCTGTATTTAAGATCGCCGCTGCCGATCTTCTGCGCCCCTAAATGCAGCGAGTTTATCGGCCGCACAAGCGTGCCTACAAAAATAATGGCGACCACTATACCCAAGATCAAAATACCCAAGGAAAGCTGAAGTATCTGTAGTGTGAACGTTCGGATGAACATATTCATCCGTTCTTCGGAGGCTTTAATAACTATCGCACCGATAACGCGTTTTCCTATCTTCAGTATACGGCGCATTTCCAGAACATCCCGTCCGGCAAAAACTGATTTAGCGACCGAATACTCGTCATAGGCTTCATACTGCCGCGCTGACACCGGCACTTTATAATCGGGTTTGACTATACTGTTAAAGAATTCCGTATCGAACTTACCCACCCGGCTTGTGTCACTGTCGGAAAGTATCCTGCCATCGTCGCCGTAAACAGAGACCGACACGACATCCTCTTCGGTCATTGCATCGCGCGCCATCGTTTCAAGAAGCGTATAGTCCCAGCTCAGGATAGCTTCCATACTGCTCTTGGCAAGCGTTGAGGATAAGGTTTCGAGCCTCATTAGGCTCTCCATCCTGATAACGGCACGTATATGGTCCAAGAAAAATATGCTGGAGGTTACGATAGTCAAAGCTATCAGCGAGATAGTTACGATAAGATATTTTGGAAGAATGCGAAGACCTATTCGCCTTTTCTTTTTTTCCGGTAAAACTCTATTTTTCATTTAAAAACCCCCGTATTGTTGGAGTCTTTTTTTTGTCTTATCCGCCAGTTCCCGCCAATAGTAAAGATCATAGAACTTTTGTCCGTATATCATATCTGTTAAACGTTTGATCGATGTATAGTCCTCCCATTGGGCTGGCGTCCATTTTTCGTATTTTTTATTAACAGCCTTGATGCCCGCCAGATCTTTCTTGTCCATATTAAACAGCGCTGTTTTGACCTTTTCAAGCACTTCCGGCGATACTTTTTCCGTATTCACACAAAATGGGTTCTCAGGAACAGCCGGATGTTCCCATATGCTGCGTAACTTAACCCCGTTTTCGTTAAAATTATCAAACGTATATTCATTTATGAAACATCCCTCGAACTCGCCTACCAAGACAGCTCTGGCAGCGTTGTCTTCCCTGCCTAGATAATAAAATTTAAAAAGCGTAAATTTGTCGAGCTTTTTGTCCAAGAGCCATGCCGTCGGTATCAGATTACCCGAAACCGAAGAGGCACTTGTCCCGCATACCATCTTGCCGCGAAGGTCCATAAAGCTCTGATAAGGCGAATTCGCCCTTACGGCGAGATATCCCCTGTAATAGGGTCCTCCTTTCCTTTCGCCGCACGCGAAAGGAACTACCGGTCCTACCCCGTTCGCTTGGACACACGTAACCGCGTTCAGCCACGCGAAATCTATGTCTCCGTTGGCGATCTCCATTACGATCGCGGTAAGACCTCCGGTAATACCTGCCGTCGGATAAAACTTTAGATGGATATTAAGGCCTGTCTCTTCTCTCAAATATCGTTCCAGTTCTTCGAACCGTTTCAACATCTCCGTCGGCTTCTCTTCAGGGAGTACGCCCAAATATATAGGCCGGTCGGATTTTTCGGCACCATCGGCACCACCTGTTAAAAACACAAAAAAACATGCACCGAAAATGGTCAAGATCGGAAGGATTTTAGTGCTTTTTCCAATTTTATTTAGAAAACCCATCTTTTAGATTAAAGTGTAGATATTTTTATTATTAAGTAATCCGCTATACTATATAGTAATATCATATCTACAAACGAGTATAGTAATACTTTCCGCTAAGTCAAGTTTAAGAGCGGGATAGGCTGAACTGGGGATTTACGTTAATTTGACAAGAGGGCTATTATCACTATTGAGGTCGTCGATCTTGATAACGTAACAAACCATGCCGGCTTTCTGCGGGTGGCAAGCGAATACAAGTAAGCCCCCGGGCGAATGCGCGCAGAAGTCTCTTGACAGGACCCGTAGGAAGCTAGCATAAATTTTTACATCATCTCTATCTTGTTATCAAGAGCCTGTCCAACGATATTGGTTCAGCCCTTGATCAAAGACTCGATAGTTATGGATTTCAATTGTTTTACGACATCCCCCTCGATCACATCTAATGTTTTTTTCAACTTACAGGTATCCATCAAGGGGCATCTCTTCCCTTTAAACACGTGTTCGCTCAAACAGAAGTCGCCTTGGAAAGCGTTAATTACATCTAGGATATTTATCTTGTCCGCACTTCTGGCCAAAGAAAAACCACCAAGCTGTCCCCTTCTAGACCTTAAGAGATGTTTTTTACTCAATGTCTGCATGATACGCCGCAGTATGGGGCGTGGAATACCTAATCTCAGGGAAAGGTCCTGAACCGTGGCTGTACGACGCGGAGCAGATGAAATACAAACAAGAGCCCTTGTGCCATAATCGGCATATCGCGTTAATAACTTCATAGTTTACCTTTAATTTTTTAAAGTTTTGCCTGCAGCCTTAGCGCTAATATAACCGTAAAATATCAATCCCAGCAGAACTATGCTCGCAAACGTCTTTACCCCTGCCGGCAAAAAAGCTTCATGATGAATAACGCCCTTTAACGCTTCTGGCGCATAAGAATAGATCCTATCCAGCGTTAGGCCCAAGATAATACTGCCCGCGCCGATAGAAAAAAGATAGACAACAAGAGTCTTCCATCCCATGCTTTTAGCGACAACTGTCATCGTCACAATGTTGGTCGCCGGCCCAGCCATAAGAAAAACAAAAGCCGCACCGGGGTTTATGCCTTTCAGCATAAGCGCCGCAGCTATCGGTATCGAAGCGGTAGCGCACACGTACATTGGTGCCCCGATAAGCAGCATTACGAACATCGCTTTTATGCCGCCGCCCACATATCTGGTTATAAAATCATCCGGCATAAAATAAGAAATGGTCCCGCCTATAACGACACCGATAACGAGCGCCACACCGCTATCGCTGACAAGATCACGGAACGCGTATTTTAAAACACCTTTGGCCGCGTAAAAAAAACTGTGGCTGTGCTCTCCGCTATTAGCGCACAACTTACATTCATGTGTTTCATTTTTGATCTCGGGTTCTTTTTCTTTTATTAAAAAATTGGCCAACACACCCGCTATCACACCTATTATAAAAGAAGCGACAACCCTGTAGGCCGTAAAAAGCCACCCCAATAATGAATAAGTAGCGAGGATCGAATCAACGCCTGTCGTGGGCGCAGAGATGAGAAAAGAAAGCACAGCGCCTCGGCTCGCGCCCTCTTTGCGCAGCGACATCGCCGCCGGAATGACCGAACAAGAGCAAAGCGGGAGAGGGATACCGAATATGGAGGCTATGATGACCGAAGAAAAATTTCTCTTAGAGAGGAACCTGCTTATAGTCCGTGTATCCACTAAAATATGCAGAACACCTGCTATAATGAACCCGAACAGAAGATACGGCGCCATCTCCTTAAATAGCAAATATGAATCGCTCAATATTCCTATGATTGTATTCATGGATTATATTTAAAATCTTTTTTGGGTCGTCCCACCTGCGCTATATACGACATACTGTCCTTAACGTGTCTTCGGCGGTACTACATACCACATACGTTCTTCGTCCAGTTTCACTTAAAAATCTGCCCTGTTTCTTCCGACCAAAATAAAAGATCAAGTTCATCCATCGGTATCCCGATCTTTTCTGAGAATTTTCTTAATTTCTTTTCGATGATTAAATAATTCTTCCCGGAAAGATCCTTTGGCGGCTCTTTTATAATGCCGTATTTTTTCATGTTCTTTAAGATATGCACGTCCAATATGGCAAGGTCTCCGCCGAGGCCGATATTCCGTAAAAAATGACTTGCCTCCTTGAAGCCTATACCTTTGACGTTCTCAACAAGCCATTTCCTTGTTGATAAAATATCTTCCGTCCGTAATTTGTCTTTCACCCTGACCTTACCGTTCGTTGTGAACAGTTTGCGGGCTTCCGATATGAACCGTGCCTTATTATTCGGGAAACGCACACCGGTCAACCCGGACCTTATTTTATCTACGCTGCCCTTAAAAAGTGCTCCGCTCTTTTCGAGCCCCCTAATACTCCTGTCACAATAAACAGCCTTGGACTGCGGCGTGGTTATACAGAAACAAAGTTCGGAAAAGATCTTTTTATCGGGTCGTCGTTGGACCTTTTTGAACTCCGAAAGCCTTTTCCGTATTGCGCTCTTTTTAAGTCTATAGGTTTTAAGAAGTTTTTTCATTCTTTGGCGGCATTTTTTTTCTAGACAGATAATTAAAGGCGCGCAGCGCGGCTTTGGCGCCTTCTCCCGCGGCGATGATTATCTGCTTCTCTGCGACATCCGTCACATCTCCCGCGGCAAACACCCCGGAAAGACTTGTCTCGGTCTGGTAATTTATCACGATCTCACCGACATTATTTTTATCGATATCGTTAGCAAGATCCGAGTTTGGCACCAAGCCGATCTCCACAAAAACACCTTGCACGTTAATCACTTTTTCCGTTTTTCCGCATACCAGTTTTATTCCTTCGACAAAACGAGGACCAAAGATCTCCTTCGTAACGCAACCTTTAAGAATAGTGATATTTTCGGTTTTTTCGGCGTTTTCGCACATGACAGGATCAGCCGTAAGAGAAAGGTCCTTGGTAACAATGTAAACCTTTTTCGCGATACGGGTAAGCTGAAGAGCCGCGTCAAGAGCAGAGTTCCCGCCGCCTATGACCGCCACATCCCGACCGGAGAAAAGCGGACCGTCACAGGTCGCGCAATACGTTAACCCTTTATTTTTGAACTCTTTCTCGCCCTGTGCGCCAAGTTCCCTTGATTTTTTGCCCGAGGCGATTATCACAGCTTCCGCCTTATACTCGGACTTGGAACTTTTTACCCGGATGATCTCCCCCTCTTTTTTCAAAGACAGGACCGGCTCGTTCTCCCTGACCTCAATGCCATATTTTTTGATATGTTCTTCGAACTTTGACGCCAGCTCCGCGCCTGTTATGAATTGATAGCCGGTATAGTTCTCGACATCTCCGCTCCAAGCGGTCTGCCCGCCAATATCCACGGTAAGAACAAGGCAATCCATCTTTTTCCTCGCGGCGTATATCCCCGCCGTTATTCCCGCCGGCCCCGCGCCGATAATGATCAACTCATATATCTTTTCCATAAAAAGTTTTTTTATTTAAAGATGGCGAGGTGTTCCGCGCGCAGTTTCGGAAATTTATTTGTCCAAGGCAAATAAATTTCCGACTGTTTGAGCACGGAACACCTCGTCATCTTTATTTCCTTCATCAAAGGCCCAAAATTTTTTCTATCCTCTCCACATCAAAACCCACAATGATCTCGCCCTCGATATCAAGGACCGGAACGCCCATCTGGCCGGATTTTTTTATCATTTCCTCGATTCTTTCCTCATTTTCGGAAACGTCTACATCCTGAAATTCGATACCTTTGTCTTTTAGGAATTTTTTTGCCCTCTGACAGAAAGGGCACGTAGGCGTGGAATATATCACGACTTTTTTCATATTAACATCCCCACCTTTAGAGCGCATAATCGGGAAAGGTGTTTTTTTTCTTCTTCTATGAGCGTCTCTATCAGGGCTTTATCATTTTCAGGAACGAATTTTTTCATCTCTTGGTAAAAAAGTATGGAATCCTTTTCAAACCTTACGCCCAAGTCGACACCCTCTTTGTCCTCTTTTATCTTCGCGGCGATCTCGACCCCTTTATCTTTTTTTGTGAACACGTAACTGTCGGCAAGAGACCTCAAATACGCGAAATACTCATCTGTATAAGCTTGCGACGGGTTGTACGAACAAGCTCTCGTGGATAGTTTTTTAAAGATATCTATGTGTTTTGCCTCTTCGGAAGAAAGAAAGAGAAGAACGCTTTTTACTTCTTTTTTATTCGTTTTTTTGGCAAGTTCCGAATAAAAATCCTTGCCGTTCTTCTCGATCTGTATCCCAAGCTCTATTATCTCACACGCGGAAAATGTCTTTTCCATTTTTCCTCCAGATTGGCCGGGTCAAAATATCAATAAGGTTCGCAAAAAACCTCATAGTAGGCTTGGGGATGCTTGCACGCCGGGCAGATCTTTGGCGCGTCTTTGCCTTCATGCACATATCCGCAATTCCTGCATTTCCACTTGACCTCTTTATCCTTTTTGAACACCTTACCTTCTTTAATATTACGCAGAAGTTTCCTGTAACGGGTTTCATGCCTCTGTTCCACTTCCGCGATCTCTTTAAAAGTATCAGCTACGTCCTTAAAGCCTTCTTTGCGCGCAACACTCTCAAAATCTTTATATATCGATGTCCACTCCATATTCTCGCCATTGGCCGCTGCTTCTAAATTTTTTTCGGTCGTACCGATTATTCCCGCTGGATAAGAAGCGGTTATTTCCGCATCTCCACCTTCCAAAAATTTAAAAAACCGCTTGGCGTGTTCTTTCTCATTATCCGCGGTCTCAAGAAAAATCCCGGAGATCTGTTCATACCCGGCTTTTTGTGCGACGCTTGCGAAATAGGTATAGCGGTTCCTTGCCTGCGATTCGCCCGCGAATGCCGCTAACAGATTTTTTTCAGTTTTAGTACCTTTTATGCTTTTACCCGTCATTTTATCCCCCTTCGTGATTTCGTTCATTGTTTATTGTAGGATTTAATTATTTCCCCTCAACGATGATATAACAAACTCTGTTAGCTTTTTACGGGCGACAGCAGGCAATTCGAGCACAGCACAAGTGATCCCGAAGGCGAATGCTGATGCGCGCAGAATGTCTGCTGGCAGGACCCGTAAAAAGCCAGCACGAATTTTATACATTATCTCCATAACCCATGTACCGTACAATATTCCCTAACCTCGATGATCTCAGATTTTTTGACGCAAAATTCGGCTTCCGGTCTTTGCAGTGGTTTTAGTTCGGCACGCACTACTTTATTTTGCATCAGTATCTCAATGAACTTTATATAATGCTTTTCTTCCATGGGGTGATCGATACTGCCGACTTTTACTTTCACACCATTTTTTGTTTCCTCAACAACAGGCACATGTTTTTCTTTGCCGGCGTCTTGGGTTTTTGCTTCCAGTTTGGTCATGGGCTGTCCGCAACATACAAGCGCCGGAGCGCCC
>JAQUNB010000012.1 GCA_028717825.1 Candidatus Omnitrophota bacterium | reverse complement strand
TCTCGGGGTCACAGGGTTCAAAGAGGGGCGGCGGGGGGCAAACTTTTTTTTATTCAAGTGGCGGTCAACCATTTAGCCAGTATTCAGGAAGAGAAGAGGCCGAAGAAGAAGAAAATACGGATATCGCGGCAAGCCTTCCGATACCAGCAAAACTCGCTCAAAAAGGCGGGGAGGCTAAATTTAAATTATCGAATGGCAGAGCGATAACACTTAAAATACCGGCAGGGACAAAAGAAGGCCAGAAGATGCGGCTTAAAGGCGAGGGGAACAAATGCCCGTATTGCAGGCATCACGGTGATCTTATCGTTAAAATAAAGATAAAATAGAAGGCGGACAATGACGGAATATGATCTTGTAAAAATATTTAAGGCTTTGGCGGACAGGACCCGGCAAGAGATCCTTGTGCTTTTAATAGACAAGGAAATGAATGTGAGCCATATCTGCGCCGAATTCAGGCTTTCCCAGCCCACGGTTTCGCACCACCTGCATATATTAAAGAACTGCGACCTTGTCGATTACCGAAAAGAGGGAAAAAATATTTATTATTTTGTCCGTCAGGAGATAGTTAACGATGTGTTCGGCCGAGTCGTAAAAAAGATGCATGTGAGGATATTTACGGATGATTAGGGGGCATTTTATAAATTGCAAAACGGTGTCGTTGCGGGCGTTTTTTTTGTGTAGGGAACGGTTTCAAACCGTTCCCTACAGGTGTGGCAAGTGTAGGGAACAGGCATGCCTGTTCCCTACTTTTTTGCGAAAGAACAAGATTGCTTCGTCGCATAGAGCGCTCCTCGCAATGACGGCAAAATTAACAGGGGTTTTTATATGGAGATCACGTTGGTTGTTGACGGATATAACGCCATAAACGCTATACCCGGCATGAAAAAAGATTTTCAGGAAGGCAAACTTGAAGAAGCCAGAAAAAAATTACACGCGTTGGTGAAAGAGTATGCACGTTCCAGCGGTTACATTACCGGAGTGAGGATCGTTTTTGACGGTGACGACAGGTATAGATACCTTGACGCGCTGGATATTACCAGGAACAAAGAACAGGTGTTCTCCGCGACCGGCAAAGGCGACGAAAAAGTCATTGATACGGTCAGGCGATGCTCAAGGTTCGGGGCGGTCGTTCTCGCGTCGAACGATAATTATGTCCGGAATAATTCCCGTAGTTACAACGCTTCAATAATCGCGGTTGAGGATCTCGCGAAGAAGAAAATTAAGTATGCGAAGAAACGAAAAGTAACGGAAAAGAAGATCAGCCAGGCTCTGTCTAAGAAGATCACAGATGAGTATCGTAAGGAACTGGAAATTGAGTGATATAGTATGTGGTACCGGAAACAACACAGTTGAAGAACGTATATAGTGGCGATGGGGCGAGGAGGATTGAAGAGCGTATATGGTATATGGTGGCGATGAAAACGACAGATTTTTGCGAGCAACGAACCCCAAAACCCAAACCCCGAACCCCGACGACGTGGGACGAGGGCCGTGGGCCGAGAAACAAACCGCGCAGGATGCCATCGCAACGATGATCCGCGCGAAGGCCGTGCTCGCACCGATGGCAGGGATAACCGATATCCCTTTCCGCATGCTGGCTAGAAAATTCGGATGCAAGTTCGCCTTTACGGAGATGGTGGATATAAACGGTATATTTTATAAGAACCGTAAATCGCTCAGTCTTATTAAACGCTTTCCCGGAGATGATCCTCTCGGTGTCCAGCTGGCGGGAGAAGACGCGGATAGATTCCTCGAGGTCGCCAAACTGTGCGAAGATATGGGCTTTAGCGTGATCGATATCAACGCGGGGTGTCCTGCTCGGAAAGTCATTAAAGGCGGTAAGGGGTCGGCGCTTTTAAAAGATGTCAAAAAGCTTGCTGAGATCATAAAAAAGGTGAAAAGCGGTGTCAGCATCCCTGTTACCATCAAGATAAGGAGCGGTTGGGATGAGCTGAACTTGAATTATATCGAAGTCGCTAAAATGGCCGAAGCGGAAGGCGCCGGCGCCATATGTATACACCCCAGGACCACAGAGAAGATGTTCAAGGGGAAGATCGACCATTCCATAATTGGAGAGATCAAGAGATCCGTAAAGATCCCCGTATTTGCGAGCGGTAATATTTTTACATCGAGTGACGCGAAAGATCTCCTGGACCAAAATATATGCGACGGTGTTTTTGTCGCAAGGGGCGCTTTCGGGCATCCATGGATATTCAGGGAGATAAACGAATTATTATCAAAAGGCGAAGTGACTTTCTGGGTGGAGTTCGAGGAGATCAAAAAGATCATGCTGGAACACTTTAAGTTGTGCCTGGGTTTTTATAATGAAGTTTTAGCCCGGAAGAGAATGTATAAACATGTAAGCTGGTATTTAAAAGGATACAAAAATCTCAATGAGATCATGGAAGAATATCTTAAGGTACAGAATTTAGAGGACTTCCAGCGATTTCTTGACAGGATATATTTGGAGGGGAACCGGTTGATCGTGCTGTAGAGGAGGAAATAAACATTTTGCAGACAGCAGTTAGCATAGGGCAGTTGGTGTTTGAATGACAAATAACAAAATCCAAATGACAAATGAAATCCAAAATTCAAATACCAAAACTTAGGCAAGAACGCGAGTTTTATTCTTTGTGATTTGATATTTGTTATTATTTTGTCATTTGAGCTTTGACATTTGTCATTAGCTCACTATATGCCAAATGCTATATACCATATGCGGATAAGGAGAACCAAAATGAGAGAGATCATACTTGCGTCTTTTTCGGAGAGAAGATCGAAAATATTGTCGAATTGCGGCATAAAACATAAGGTTATGCCAAGCGGCGCTCATGAAAAGGTTGATAAAAGTGTTTCGATAATCGAGCTTGTGAAAATGAACGCTGCTAAAAAAGCCAAAACGATCGCGAAAAAGAAGAAGAAAGCCATAATTATCGGCGCGGATACGTTGGTTGTTCATGACGGGGAGTTTATAGGCAAGCCCAGCGACGAAAAAGCCGCCCGTAGAATGCTTGAGAGATTTTCGGGTGACTATCTCGAGGTGTATACGGGTGTTTGTGTCATGTGCGATGAACTTGGTAAACGGGCTGTTGGGTATGAAAAGAGCAGTATAAGAGTTGCGGGGTTATCGAAAAAAGAAGTCGCGGAATATTTTAAATTGTTGGCCCCTTATGATAAAGCGGGCGGGTTCTCAATAGAAGATATCGGCGCACTTATTTTCGACAACATTTCGGGGTCATATTTTAACATCCTCGGGCTTCCGATGATGAAACTCAGGGAGTTGTTCGCCGAAATAGGCGAAGATATCTTGTTGTATGTTAGATAAAGTTGTAAAATCTGTTTACTTTTTTACGGGGCCTGTCAGCATTGATTCTGCGCGCATCCGCGTTCGCCTTCGCAGGTTATTTTATTAGACTACGGCTCACTTATGGTGTACTCGAATCTCCGCTGTCACCCGTAAAAAAGCCATATTCGATAACGCTAATAATATATTTACTTCAATGAAACATTATATTATACCATTTTTTATTCTTCATAAAGGCTGCCCCAACGAATGTGTTTTCTGCGATCAGAAAAAGATAACGGCGAGAGAAAGTATCAAACCGGAAGACATCCCTATAGAAATAGAAAAATATCTTGAAACCATGCCCCGTGACGGCGCCCGGATCGAAGTAGGCTTTTTTGGAGGGACCTTTACTGCGCTGGCGAAAGAAGATCAGGCGTCTTATCTGGACAAGGTCCAAAAATATGTGATCGACGGCCGTGTCCACGGTATAAGGTTATCGACACGTCCGGATTTTATAAATGAGGATATCCTGGATTTTTTGAAAGCGCGCAAAGTGAGTTGCATAGAACTTGGCGTGCAATCCATGTCGGATAAGGTGCTCGTCGCCGCGAAAAGGGGACATACCGCGCGGGATGTTGAAAAAGCGTCGAAGATGATCATTGATAAAGGATTTACTTTAGGCCATCAAATAATGCTGGGACTTCCGCTTAGCACCGAAGAAGATGAATATTTTACGGCACGGCGGGCCAAAGAGTTAGGGGCAGCCGAGGTGCGCATATATCCGGTCTTGGTCATAAAAAATACGGAACTGGCGGACATGTGGTCGAACGATCAATATTCGCCGCTCTCCGAGGCTGAAGCCATAAAAAGGGCGGCAAATCTTATTGTTTATTTTGAGGCGAATGATATAAAAGTTATTAGGTGCGGTCTGCATCCTTCTGAAGGGCTATTGAGCGGAAGCGATCTGCTTGATGGGCCCTTTAGCCCGACGTTCAGGTTGAAAGTCGAGAGTTTGATCTTTAGACGTATGATGGAATATTTGTTCCGGACCGTGAAAGGGAATCTCCTGGAAATCGTGTTTAATCCGCAGGACGAGGCGGCTTTTTTTGGTTTTGGACGTGAAAATCTCGCGCTGATCAAAAAAATCGGAAAATACAAAAAGGATGAAAAAGTTAAACGAGGCAGTTTGCGGGCAGTCGCGAAAGAGGGGGCTGTTGAGGTGACGAGGAAGGAGCTAGTTAATAGTGAATGAGACGGTGCGGTTTTAAAGAACGTATATGGTGGCACTGGTGACGAAGCAGCTTAAGAACGTCTATGGTATATGGTGTCACGGAAAACGAGAGAAAAAACGAATAGCATGCCAGAAACTCAACACCTTGTTTAAAAGAGCCACAACAGATGCAAGAGAGCGGTACTTTGCTAAAACCGTTTTTAGTAGAAGAATACCCTTCTTAACATGAAGACATAACAAATATATGAGGCGGTTACGAGGAACAGCACTCCGAACAAAAACGGTTTTCCATTATTTACAAAGTTACCCTTTAATTGCAGGGTAAAAGTAGAGAACGAAACACGAACAACGAAACGCAATTCTCTATTCACCGGCCACTAGTCACAAGATTATGGTTATTATCCACGACAAAAGATTGCCTAAGAAATATTTAGCGGCGCTGAAGCAAAAATTGCCGGATGCGGAGTTTTTTGCCTTTAGCGGAGCTGCTTCACCCGGCGGAGAGAGTGTTTACGAGACTATTTTTTGTCATCCCGATATCTATTTTTTTCAGATCGACACAAAAAAGTTCGTATTTTCGCCGAATGTCTCGGCGGATATGCTTGATCTTCTAAGGTCAAAAGGCGCTGTGCTTATTAAAGGCAAAGACACGCCTTTCGGTCGGTATCCAAATACCGCGAAATATAACGCGGTACGAGTTAAGGATAACATTTTTCACGATTTTGATCATACCGATCCCGTTATTAAAGAAATTATCTGTGAAAACGGGCTTAAAGAGATAGCGGTAAAACAGGGGTATAGCCGTTGTTCTCTGGTTAATATTAATGATAGGGCGGTGATCACTTCGGATAAGGGTATCGCTAGTGCTGTTAAAACAGAAGGGATAGACGCGCTTCTATTGCGTCCCGGGTCTATACTTTTACCCGGTGAAAAATACGGTTTTATAGGAGGCGCGAGCGGCGTTTTGCCAGACGGGAGAATTATTTTTTTAGGCGATATTGAACTGCATCCGGAAGGGGAAAGAATTAAAAAATTTTTGATTAAATATTCAGCGGATCATGTAATTCTTGACGGTCTTCCGCTATACGACGCGGGGAGTTTATTGATCTTTTGATAAGAATCTAGATGGTGGGGTCAGGTCTCGCTACGTCGTCGACTTTGTGAGGCCTGACCCCACCATCTTCATATCATGACCTAATGTAGGGAACAGGCATGCCTGTCCCTTCAAATGAGATAGCGTGAAATAATGGGAATGTTCCACTTTAATATAAAGTAATGTGAAATGTTCTCTTAAAAAATAAACTATAGGGAACGGTTTAAAACCATTCCCTACAAAAGTAAATTTAGTGTATAATAATCCGCGAGGTGGTTTATGGAAAAGCGAAGAAGCCCGCGTTATAATGTTTCGATCGCTCCGATAGGATGTACTAAGGAAACGCACGCGGACGCTAATATAACGGTCTGTAATATTTCTTCTGACGGGATCGGTGTGTCTCTAGATAAGAAACTGGCGGTAGGGGATAAGCTTCCTTTAAGGATAGTCCTTCCTGACGACGGTATCCCGATGTTCATAATCGGGAAGATCAAATGGATCATCGGGGCAAAGAATTGCGATCTGTACGATGCCGGTGTCCAGCTTGTCGAGATCAATCCGATGGATAAGAGACGATTGGCCAATTACATTTGCTCGAAATTTATTGTAATTACTTAGTATGACCAAGAGTGTTTGTCTCTGGTATGGAAATGAGCTGAGAGGGAAAATAAGAATAGAAAAATGTCATCCCCGCATGTTCTTAGCGGGGATCCAATAAAAAACTTAATAGATTCCTGCTTTCGCGGGAATGACAATGTGGTCCGTGGATCGAAAAACTAGTCACAAGTCACCAGCCACTAGCCACAAACCCCGAACCCCGAACAACGAGGTACGACGATATGACTGACAAACGATTCATGGACCTGGCGATAGAAGAAGCTTATAAGGGGATCAAATATGGTTCCGAGGGCGGGCCTTTTGGCGCCGTTATAACGAAAGATGGGTTGGTCCTGGCTATGGCGCACAATACCGTTCTAAAAAATAACGATCCTACCCAGCATGCCGAAATGAACGCGATCTCGCTTGCTTCAGCCAAACTCGGAACATATGACCTGAGCGGATGTGTGATATATTCCACTACGGAACCTTGTCCCATGTGCTTTTCGGCTATTCACTGGGCAAAAATTGATCGTGTTGTTTATGGGACAGGGATCGATGACGTTAAGACTATCGGGTTTAACGAATTAACTATATCGGCCGCTCAAATGAAAAAACAAGGAGCTTCACCGGTAATAGTCGAGGGCGGTTTTATGTACGAAGAATGTATGGAACTCTTGAAATTTTGGGAAACTTTGCCGAATAAAAAAGTATATTGATAAAATCGTGACTAGTGTCTAGTGACTTGTATTCCGTCTACTAGCCACTAGTCACCAGTCACTAGTCACTAGTCACGAAACGATGCCTTTATCCTCCGAATTATTCAAAAGATCAGGTCTTTTATCCGAAAACCTTGAACATTATGAGATGCGGCCCCAGCAGATCGCGATGGCGGAAGCCGTTGAGGGAGCTTTAGAGAGCGAGGAGCATCTCATTGTCGAAGCAGGGACAGGTGTGGGTAAAAGCCTGGCTTATCTCATCCCATCTATTTTATGGGCCCAGAAAGAAAATAAGCTTGTTGTCATATCAACTTATACGAAGGCGCTCCAGACGCAGCTTTTTGTGAAAGACCTGCCTTTTTTGAAAAGAATATTAGGAAAAGATCTCAGGTACGCGTTATGCATGGGGTCGGAAAACTATCTTTGCATTCGGAAGGCTACCGCCAACCGTGATAAAACGCTTTTCAAGTCGAAATCAAAAAATAAAGAAGTAGAGGAAATATATAAATGGATAGATACAACAGGTACGGGGCTTATTTCGGACCTCGAATTTATCCCGGACAGGGCCGTATGGGATAAATTTTCCCGTGAGTACGATGCCTGTCGTGGTCGCAAATGCCCGTTCAGTTCGGATTGTTTTTTTATCGCCTCCCGTAAAGCGCACGCGGAGTCGCATGTTCTGATCGTAAATCACGCTCTATTATTCGCCGACCTTGTTTCGGAGAACCGTATTTTGCCCGAGTTCGATTGTTTGATCTTGGATGAAGCGCACATGGTAGAAGATGTGGCCTCGGACTTTTTTGGATGCGGCATGGGCAGCTCGGCCTTGGGTTTTTTGATGGATTCGATACGAGAATTTCTCAAAGCCTCCGACACCGGGACTTTTAGGGGATTTTTGTTCGAGGAAATAGCGCTTATAGAAGCGGCCGTTCATGACGCCAGCGTAAGCGCTGAAAAATTTTTTACGAATGCCGGGAATATCTTGGGCGGAGAGGAAAGAACGGCAAGGTTTGATAAAAATGATTACGATTGCGAAGACTTGAAAAAAAGTATGTTGGATCTTTCCGAGGCGCTCTATAAATGCGCCGGTTCGGTGAAAAAGATCGGTGAAAAAAACTCAAGTGTCTCGGATTTTCAGGAGACCTTGAATATGTACGCAAAAAGGTGTGAGAGATCGATCGCGAATATGGATTTTATTTTTAACGAAGAACGGGATGGATATGTATATTGGAGCGAGGTCAGAAAACTCAAGAAAAGATCGGAATATTCTTTTTATGCGTCTCCCGTCGAGATCAGCGACAAGATGAATACATTTTTATTTGAGAGGATCCGTCCCGTTATATTGACCTCGGCAACGCTGTCTACGGCAGGCAAGTTCGATTTTATAAAGAAAAGGCTGGGGCTTGATTCCTGCAAAGAGCTTTTGGTGGATTCTCCGTTCGATTACCGAAACAAAGTTTTATTGTATGTTCCGGAAAAGGGCGCCGACCCCAACGCGGCGCCGCAGGTTTTTAAAAATGATGTCAAAGATCACATAGTCAAGATCTATAGGGTGATGGGCGGCAGGATGTTCGCCTTGTTTACCAGTTACGAGATGCTGAACGATGTAGCCGCGAGTATTGGCGAGACCGATCCGGATATACATCTTTTAAAACAGGGCGAACTCCCTAGGTATATGCTTTTGGATATGTTTAAAAAAAGCCGTAAAAGTATATTGATGGGGACGTTGACATTTTGGCAGGGGGTTGATGTGTCCGGTGACGCTCTGGAATGCGTTATTATTACAAAACTTCCGTTTTCCGTCCCGAGTGATCCTTTAAATGCCGCAAGGATAGAGGCGATAAGGCAAAAAGGCTTGAACCCTTTCTATGAATATCAGCTTCCCGAAGCCGTTATAATGTTTAAGCAGGGTTTTGGCAGGCTGATAAGAGGGCACGCTGACCGTGGCGTAGTCGCCGTGCTTGATCCGCGTATTAGGTCCCGGTCCTATGGTAAATATTTCCTCGATGCCATCCCAAAATGCAGAGTAACCGGCGACATTAGCCACATCGGTGAGTTTTTTCAGTCTTCTACCCAATAACTGTAGGGAACGGTTTTAAACCGTTCCCTACCGAGCAATCGTTAATTCGTCTGTAGAGCACGGTCGCGACCGTGCTCTACAGTAATATGAACGATAGGGAGCAGGCATGCCTGTTCCCTGCAATCGTGTTTTTTCGAAATTATCGTAGGGAATGGTTTCAAGCCATTCCCTACGGTCACGACTGTTTTAAAAAATGTTAAATTAAAAAAAGGTTGTTTTTTGTTTATTGACGTTAATTAAATAAAAAGCTATAATGCTCCTATGTTTTCAAATCCAAACAAAATATATATAAAAGTAATTGCTACAATAACCACTATAGTTTTTATACTTACTTCCGGGCTTGGTGATGTGTTTGTTCAAGTTGCCACGGCCGGGGAACTTAATCCTTCCAGGGCTAGAGTAGCTACCGCACAAAACAATAACAACGATCATATAGGGTTTAACATAGACCAATTTCATCTGCCGGCAGGGATGGGAACCGTCCAGTGTTCGTGGACGCCGTCGAACGAGAGACGAGGGACGCCGCGGGACGAGAGACGCCTGTCCTCCGAAACTTTAGCGAAGGAGGAAGGGACAAAGGACTTTGGGCGAGACAGTCAACGGAATGGTGTTTCGGGTTTAGGGTTTCGGGATTCGAACGACAAGCCACGAATCACGAACCACGAACCACGGTAATTCATATTCAAGACGCCCATTGCAATTATGACGCTCAGAAGAAAATAGCCGAGATAATAAAATATTTGAATGAACAGTATGGGATAACTTCAGTTAATCTGGAAGGCGGTAAAGGTAAATACGACCTAACCCCTTTTACAAAGATCGAAGATAGAGATAGCCGCCTCCGGATCGCCGATTATTTTCTGCAAGAAGGGCTCATAAACGGTGCGGAATATTTTGCCGTTAATGATCCCGGGAAGGTCAATTTATGGGGGATAGAGGACGAAACGCTTTATTTTAAGAACCTCGACGTCTATAAAAATTCCTTATCTAACAGGGCAGCGATCAATAGTATTTTCGGCAATATCAGCCGCACTCTTGATCTTCTAAGGAAAGACATTTACGGCAAAGAACTATTCGAGCTTGATGAAAAGGCCCGTGCTTACGAGTCGGAGAAAATATCTCTTCAGGATTATGTAGTTTGCCTATCACGCGTCGCGGAAAAAATGAATATCGACCTCGGCGACTTTTCCAACGTGTCAATACTGCGTCAATCTATATCTCAGGAAAACCGGATAGATTTCAAAAAAGCGAACATTGAAAGGGACCAGCTTATCGACAGGCTCCACAAGATCCTCTCGGATGTCGAAATAGAAGAACTTGTCATTAAAACGGTTGAATTCAAGGATGAAAAGATCAATGGCACCGATTTTTACGGGTATCTTACCCTGAAAGCCGCCGCCGTGAATATCAGCATAAAAGATTATCCGGAACTTGAAAAATATCTCAAATACATAAACGAATATAAGTCTCTCGACAACACGGCAGCGATGAAGGAAATGGGGGTCATCGAGAAGGCATTAAAAGACGCGCTTTGTGTAAATAGCGATCAGAAAGAGTTATGTCGATTAATAAATGACCTAAAACTCATGAAGAACCTTTTCGATATTACGGTCACAAGGGACGATTATGAGTGTTATAAAGAAAAAAGAGGCGACTTTAAAGCGGAGAAGTATTTTGTGTTCATAAATACTAAGGCGCCGCTATCCGGTATTAAAGTTGATAAGCTTGATGAGATCTATAAGCTGGACGGGTATCTCGATGAGTTCGCCAAGTTCTACGAATATTCTTTCGCGCGCGATGAGGCGTTCTTGAAAAACATGAAGTTCACGGCCCGCGAATTACGAGGGACGAGAGACGAGGGACGAGGGACGAAGGGCGAGACGGCAGACTATAGACTACAGACCATAGACAATAGACCGGGAGACGATGGACGAAAGACGATGGACGAGAGACGAAAGACGATAGACGAAGGACGAGAGACGAGGGACGAATTCCGAACCCCGAACCCCGAACCCCGAGCCACGAGCCACGTGTCACGAGTCACTAGTCACAAGCCACAAGTCACGATCCTAGTTACCGGCGGTTTTCATACCGACAACCTATGTGAGCTTTTTAGAAAAAATAATATTGCGTACATATCGATCGTCCCAAAATTCAAAAACCCCGAAGATTATAAGGCGCCGTATTTTAATGTGTTGGCAGGCAATAAAGGTGCTTTGATGCAGATGATCACTAGCAACGTATCGGCTCTGGCTATCGCCAGCATGTTATCGGAGATGCAAGTATCGCAGCAGGAAAAAAGTCATTTTGAATATGCGATAGATGTTTTATACGCGATGCAGAGAGAAAACGGGGTTATCACACTTCCTCTCGAAGCCGGCGGGACGGTTACATATTCGAAAACTCCATCAGAAAACTCGAAAACTGCGACGATTGGTGGATATCGGGTGTATGTTACGAGGGACGAGGGACGAGAGACGAGGGACGATAGACGAGAGATGCAGGATGAGCCACATGGACCGCGAGATTTAAGCGATTTTGATAGCATTAAGCCTTTGGGTGAAGAAACTAAATTCAGCAACCATTTTTTGGGAATGATTGGCAACAAAAAATATTTTATCAAAATGACTAATTATGCAGAGATAAATCATCTAATTGACAGAGAGTTCAAGATTTTGCGTATTCTTAACCCTGACGGGAAAAATGTATATTTTCCTTTTGCTTACAATTTCGGGGGAGATAAAGCTGGAAGAAGATATATTATCATGGATTTTATTGAAGGGAGA